>CAYYZJ010000001.1:0-15598 GCA_964475615.1 uncultured Flavitalea sp.
CAGCTCGAACTGTTCGTGAATTTTTTCCAGGTCTTCCTTATAGGTCAGCTCCCAGATGGATTTGCCGATGATCTCCTCTTCTTTATAACCAAGCATCTCGCATAGCTTCTGGTTGGAAAAAGTGAGGATGCCGTTGAGATCGGTCCGGCAAATGCCTACCGTGCTCTGGCTTACGATAGCGCGGAACCGTTCTTCCGATTCGCGGAGGTCATGTTCCGTTCTTTTCCGCTCGGTTACGTCCGAAAAAACAAGGGCAAATTTGCCTTCGCCCAGTTTTCCGATAGGACTGGCATAGGCGTCGAACCAGCGGTCGATCTCTCCCATGCGGTTTTCAAAGCGGATGGCCTGTCCTCCGAAAGCCGCTTTGCCACAGGTTTCTATCCAGTTGTCCTCTATTCGGGGCATCAATTGCCTGGCCGTTTTTCCCTGTGCTGTTTTCAGACTGAAGCCGGTCATTTTTTCAAAAGCGGGATTGACTTCCAGGAAGCGGTAATCGAGCGGTTTCCTGTTTTCATCGGTGATCATTTCGCAAAGGGCAAAGGCTTCGTCGATCGAATTGAACAGCGTGCGGTATCTTTCTTCGCTGTCCTTCAATGCCTGCTCTGCTTTTTTGAGTTCCGTTACATCGAAAAAAGTAAGTACAACGCCGTTGATCTTGTCTTCGGATGTGCGATAGGGTAAGATCCGCATCATATACAGATTTCCGTCCTTCGATTTCACTTCGCGTTCCACCACGTGCAGTTTTTCCAGCACCGTTTCCGCGTCCGGGAGGATGTCGGTATAACTCAGCCTGTGCGTGATGTCGGAAAGCGGCCTTCCGTAATCTGCCGGAAGCAGGTTGAATATTTTTCTTGCAGCAGGCGTGAACAGGGCAACGCGGAAACTGCGGTCGAGGAAGATAGTGCCGATATCGGCCGAATTGATGAGGTTCTGCAGGTTATTGCTGGCAAGCGTAGTTTCTTCGATCTTGATCTTGAGCTCCTGGTTAACGGTGCGCAGTTCTTCGTTGATGGATTGCAGCTCTTCCTTGCTTGTTTCCAGCTCTTCTGCCGCCGAACGCAGCTCTTCATTCATGGCCTGTAATTCTTCATTGGATGCCTTGAGCTCTTCTGCATGTAACTCATGCTGTTCGATGGAAGAACGGAGCTGCGACTTTACCCGAATCAGCTCTTCTTCGAGATGGCGGGCAACGGGCTCTTCCGAAGAAATCACCACATTCCTGCTATCGCCCTGGTCGGAAGCCTGCTCGAACAATACAAGAATGAATCCTCTTCCCAGATCCGTTTCGCGGAACACGGGCCTGATATGAATGTTGATGGTTTCGGTATGACCGCCCATATTCACTTTCAGTCCCCGCGCTTCCACCGGGTTCCGGCGTTGAGTGGCCTGATACAATGCCGACCTTACTTCGAGCCTGAGCTCGGGCAGGATCAGCTTCAATAAATTCTTCGATGGCTCGCCTCCGCCCATTTGCAGATAACGCCCGGCCAGCTCGGAGATATGAACAATATCGTACTCTTCATTGATGACCAGCGAAGGCGGCGCATACTGCTCCAGCAGGCGCTGATGCAGGTCGCCGAAAGTAATGCGTTCGTTAGACCGGTTCTGTTGTCCGCTTCCGGAGGAATTGCTGCTTCTCGGCATCTCCAGCCGCAGGGGAGGAACCGATTCGGGAACAGGATAGCTTTTGGCAGCAATATGCCGGCTTTGGAACAAATGCTGATCGCGATTGAAAGCGAGATAGAGATCGCTGGAGCCTTCAACGGATTCCGAAGAGCCGAGAAAGAGAAAGCCTCCCGGATTGAGTGCGAAATGAAATGTTTCCAGCACCCTTTCCTGAACGGTGCGGTTGAGATAGATCAGCACATTGCGGCAGGATACCATATCGAGATGCGAGAAAGGAGGGTCTTTGATGAAATTGTGATTGGCAAAAAGGATCATCTCCCTGATCTCTCTCCTGATCCGATAACCATCGCCTTCCTTATTGAAGAAGCGCTGCAATCTTTCGGGCGAAACATCGGCAGCGTCATTGATCGTATAAAGACCTTCACGCGCATGCGCTATGGCGGCTTCGTCGATATCGGTAGCGAAGATCTGGATCTTGGGAGCGTCGATGCTGTTCAGTGTTTGCTCTGCGCAAAGCATGGCGATGGAATAGGCTTCTTCGCCTGTTGCGCATCCGGCCACCCAGATCCTCACCTGGTTTTCGGCGGTCTTGTTTTCCATCATCTTGGGGAGCACCTGCCGCTCCAGCGCCTCGAATGCCTGCTTGTCGCGGAAAAAATTGGTGACTGAAATGAGCAGGTCTTTCAGCAGCGCAGTGATCTCTTCCGGATTCTGTTGCAGATATTGGGAATAGGCCGGAAGGTCGCTGAGATTGCGCATGCTGATGCGCCGCTCAATGCGCCGCAGTAAAGTAGGCCGTTTGTAATTGGAAAAATCATGACCCGTGCGGATCCTGAGCTGCATGAACACTTCGCGCAAGGCATGCTGCTGGTCTTCCGCTCTTTTCTCCGATTCAACGGGAATCTGGATGGTACCCAGGCTTTTTTTGTATATGAGTATTTTTTGAGGGATGGAGGCAGCCGGCAATACTTCATCCACCAATTCCGTGGCGATGGCATTGCGGGGCATTTCATTGAACTCCGCTTCGCGCGGATTCTGAACAAAGGCCGCACCTCCGTTCTCTTTGATCCGTTTCAGTCCCATGGAACCATTGGCGCCGGTGCCGGAGAGTACCACGCACACGGCGTTTTCGCCATAGGAATCCGCCAGAGTTCTGAAAAAAATATCCACGGGCGCTCTGCGGTCTTCGATCTCCATATTCGGATTCACTTCGAGAATGCCGTTTGCTATGGTAAGATGCTGGTTGGGAGGGATCACATACACATGATCGGGCTCCACTCTCACATTCTCGGTTACCTGCTGTACGGGAATGTCGGAAACATTTTGCAGGATTTCCGCCAGCTTGCTTTCATACTCCGGCGAAAGGTGCAGGATCACCACGTAAGCAATCCCTGAATCTTCAGGTACACTCTCGAAAAAATCTTTCAGGGCCGTTATCCCGCCTGCCGATGCGCCGATCCCTGCAACTAAAAATTCTTTTTCAGGATTATTGTTGCTCCCTGATTTTTTTCCCGGGGCATTTTTTTTTGAAGAACTCATTTTACAAGAGGAGGGTGGTTATTGGTTTACAGTAATGCTTCATTTGTCTGTTGATGCTTCGGCCTGCTGCTGAACGCCTACGGTGCTTAACTGTTCGTGCTGCAATACCGAATTCCTGACCATTTCAGCCCGGCTGTGCGCTTCCTTGGCCTTTTTGAAATACATGGCTGCAAGCCTGGTCTCATTGTGTTCTGCAAAATGATCGCCCATGTGGTTGAGCAGCATTACGCTTTCTTCGATGCTCCGGATGGCATTCCATAAACTGTCTTCAATATTTTCGGTTATAGATGCCAGTAAGCTATCGGCTGAAAAGGAATGGCCGGTATGACAGCGGTATCTCGTGCGTCCCCCTTCGTGCAATGCGATCAGCACGCCATGGCATTCGGGGCAGGTATATGGTGAAAAATTGCCCAGTTTCATAATATGCTGTTGAAGCGCTTTATCCTGTTTGGCCACGTTCACTTCGATTTCCATCCGCTCGTTGTCCGGTTGCCCGTCGGTGTTTACTTTTTCATCACTGAGCCGAACAAGCAACTCGGCCATGCCCGACAGAGGTACGATATAATCGATATTCACTTCACGGATTGCATTCTCGGGCATAGAAGGCACTTCGGCATCTTTAGGATCCTGAACCACCGCAATGCCGCCGCGGTTTTTTATAGACCAGAGGCCGGCGGTACCGTCGTCGAGGCTGCCGGAAAGTATAACTCCGATAACGCGAGGGCCATAGTAATAAGCAGCGGAACGGAATAACGGATCGATTGCAGGCCGGAAGCGGTTTTCCCTGGGGCCCCGGGTAATCCTCACCACGCCTTTTTCCAGCAGCAGATGCCTGTCGGGCGGAGCAACATAGATCCGGTTCATTGCGATCGGCTCCCGGTCTATCGCATGCGCTGCAGGAATGGTATTTTGCTTGTTGAGCACATCGGGCAGGACGCCTCGCACATCGGGCGACATGTGCCAGACAATAAACAGGGCCGCCTGCAGATCTCCCGGTAAATCGCGCACCAATTGCTTAATCGCTTCAAATCCTCCTGCCGAAGCTCCGATGACAATTATATTCCTATTCTGCATAAAAACAAATTAAAAGTTTTTTGCGGCAGATGGGTGGTCTGGATTAATAGGAATTAAGCGGGAATGGTTTAGTGAGCCTTGCTATAAAGGTAGGACTATTCATTTTCACAAAACAACGCGCCGGGATATTTAGTCTTTCAGCTCGATCCATACCGGTGCATGATCGCTCGATTTTTCCCATCCGCGCACTTCGCGGTCAACACCGGCGGCGCTGAGGCGGCTCTTGATCTGTGGACTGAGCAGGAAATGATCGATGCGCAAACCGGCATTGCGGCCGTAAGCATTGCGGAAATAATCCCAAAAGGTATAGATCGTTTCATTGGGATGAAGCGCGCGTATGGCATCCGTCCATCCCTGATCTACGAGCGTCTTAAAAGCAGCGCGAACCTCGGGGCGGAACAAGGCATCGTTCACCCATTTCTCCGGTTTATACACATCCAGCTCAGTAGGCATCACATTGTAATCGCCCGCCAGTATCACCGGCTTGCCTGAAGCAAAGAGGTCAGCAGCATGAGCGGTCAGCCGCTCGAACCAGCGCAGCTTGTAATCGAATTTCGGGCCCGGAGCGGGATTTCCGTTGGGCAGGTAAAGGCAGCCGATCAGCAGGCCATCCACTGTGGCTTCAATATAACGGCTATGGATATCCTCAGGATCGCCGGGAAGGGCACGCCGCACTTCTTCGGGCTTTGTGTTGCGGGAAAGAATGGCAACGCCGTTCCAGCTTTTTTGTCCATGCCAGATGGCATGATAGCCTGCATCCTGTATCGCCTGCTCCGGAAATTTATCAGGAGGCGCTTTCAGCTCCTGGAGGCAAACAATATCCGGAGCAGTTTCTTTCAGCCAGCGAAGCAGTACGGGAAGGCGTCCGTTAATGCCATTGACATTGTAAGTGGCTATTTTCATAACAAGCGGGTTGTGCCGATTAAAAGCCAAACTTACAAAATCATTGCACTTGTTCAGGGAATATGCTCATGCCTGTATTCCGTGAGCAGCAATGCCGGTCATGACCAGCTTTGCTGTTCGTTTAAATGCCTGTTCGTTTAAATAATGGAATGATAAAAGAAAATATCATGCCAGCAGCCCGGCAGAAGATCAACAGGGACTGGTTTTTGCAGCATGGAATCTCCATGATGAACACCTGTTTAAAATACCTGGCCGGATTTATTTTATTGGTCGATGTTTGCCATGCCCAGCAGCATGCAACCGATACAACAGGCATCAAGCCGGCCGAAGTGATCAGGAAGGACAGTCTTTCTCCTCATCCGGGAAGAGGCATTTTTGCAAAGCTCTTCAATCCTTCCCGCGAAAGAGCAAGAGAAGGAAAATTATTGGTCACGCCTTTTTTTCTTCCCGGCTATTCGCCGGATATACAGTTCAGCCTTGCTGCAGGGGCAGTTGTATCGTTTAAAACAAAACAGAATGATAGTTCGCTGCCTACTTCATCGGTGCCGGTAACGGTTACCTATTCCAGCATCAAATCATTTATCGTGAGTTCAGGATGGACTACATTCTGGTTCCACGACCGGTTCCGGGTCAATGCGCTCATCCAGTATAAAGCTTCGCGGGATGCTTATTACGGAGTAGGATATGAGAATGCGGTGAATACTGTTTTTCCCGATTCAACCAATTTCTGGAGAAGCTTTTTTATTTTCCAGGTAAGGCCTTTATGGAAACTGCGGAAATATTTGTTTGCAGGGATCAGTCTCGATTATAATCAGAATGTGCTCTGGAAAGTGAACCGGCACATGGCAAAGGATCCTTATTATCTTCAGTATGGTCAATACATTTCCAATACCGGCATCGGCGCGATCCTCAGTTACGATTCGAGGGATTTTCCGCAGAATGCCGCCAGGGGATGGTACAGCACATTGATCTATACTTTTTATCAGAAAGCATTCGGCGGGAATACCAATTTCAGGGCGCTTGATTTCGATACCCGTATATTCCTGCCGTTGAGCAGCACAAAAATGCATGTACTGGCGCTGAACTGGAGATCGCGATATGTTTTCGGCGAACCTCCTTTTACTTCCATGATCAGCCTGGGCACTTCCGTAGACCTGCGCGGGTTCCGCTTCGGCCAGTTCCGCGATTTTTATCTCAATTACATCATGGCGGAATACCGGCATAAATTATACAGGTCATCGGGCAGGCCCACGCGTTTCGGGTTTGTAGTGTGGAGCGGACTGGGCACTATCGGCCCCAGTTTCAGCGATGCGCTCTTTAAGCGCGCATTGCCCGATTTCGGCATTGGCGTCCGTTTTGAAGTGCAGCCCAGGCTCAACCTGCGCATCGATTTAGGATATACCCCTTCGCGGGCAGGATCGCATAATGCTACTTTCTTCAATTTCCAGGAAGCGTTTTGAATTGTTTCAGTGGGTTGTCGGCCCCGGCAGTATCCATCCTGCATGAAAAGCTGTTGGAGATAACGGTCTGGGATAAACGAATTGAGCTCATCGAACAATTCTTATTGGATCAACTCCTGCTTTCCGGGAAAAGATTGAACAAGGCGGCTGTGCTCGCCGATATCATGAATGAGTTGAAGCGGGATGATTTTTTTGACAATATGGATAATCTCGCATCGCGTTACGGCATCAGCTCCCGCTATCTTCAAAAATTATTTTTGCAATACACCGGACTGACCCCTAAATAATTATATCGCAAAATAAACCGCTTCCAGAACAGCCTCAGGCTGGTTATCCGCAAAGATGCTTCCCTCACTGCCATCGCTTATGACTGCGGGTATTTTGACCAATCGCATTTCATCAGGGAATTCAAGTCGTTCATCGGGGTTACTCCTTCCGGCTATGCTCCGGAAAGCGCTTCGCTTACACTTTCATCTGCAGGTAATTGATGCTGTGCTGTTTTATACAATTTCTGCCTTTTTCATCGGTATTTTAATATTTTTACAGGGTGGAAAAAAATCTGGCATTCGTTGTTACAAAAATCATTCCGGCTATTACTAAATTAAAAGGGCATTTTATGCCCGGAAAAACCCTGAGCCGAATGGAAGAAAATGATACCCTGGCCGAATCGCTTCATAACGGAAATGAGGATGCATTAAAAGCCATCTATGAAATTTACGGAGGGTCGATCTATACACTGGCAGAAAAGGAGCTGAATGGGAATACGGATGTTGCCAAGCAAGTCACTGCCGATGTATTTGTAGCCCTGTGGGAAGCCAGGTTCAATATCAAGACCATACAGCAGATCAAGTCCTTCCTCTATGTTGCTGCACATAATCAATGCCGGAGAAAACGGATCGATTGATCCGGGCAGGGCATGATGCAATGGCAGTTTCATCCGCAATAGCAACGATACCTTATCATTCACCGGTAAACATATTTTGGAAGAATAAAAAAGATTGTTCGGGCGCAAAGAATATCCTGCTTACTATCACTGAAACGCCGAATTTCTCCAGCATCGTCAGCTTTGAAAACGGAGCGCTTGTATTGTCGACCCCTGCCTGTTATCAGAACGGAGGCTCCAGCGATTACCGTAAAGTGAGCAATGCCATCAACCCATAAAAAAACCCGCCGCAGATGCAGCAGGTTTCGATTTTATTTTATATTGCAATCTTCTATTTCACGTTCTTGCCTACAATGCCGGCGAGCTCAAACATGGACACTTGCGGCTTTCCGAATATCGGCTTCAGTTTCGCATCTGCATTGATCATCCTTTTGTTCTTGCTATCCTGCAGTTTATTTTTCTTGATATAGTCCCAGATCTTTTTAACGATCTCGGTGCGCGGAAGCGGTTTGGAGCCGACCACTTCAGCCAGTGATGCGCTTGGCGTGAGTGGCGTCATGAATGCTGCATTGGGTTTACGGGCCGATTTCTTTTTTTTAGGAGCTGCTTTTTTAGCCGCTTTTTTTACGGGTTTGGCAGCTTTTTTCTTTTTGGTTGCTTTTGCCATGGTTTTACATTAAAGAGTGAATAAATGGGTTTGTTCCGCTAAAATACTGAAATCATCAGCATTTTACCGATCCCCCGCTGAATATATTTGAAGTGTTGATAACCGGTGAACTCGGCAGACCCCTATATTACGGTTGATTTAGCGATCGATTTCATACAACGATTCACGCTTCGATCAATAATGAAGGCCCAGGATTGCGGATCAGTTTTCTGAAATGGCCGCGCCCCGACTTCATGGAAAGATCACCGGAATTCAGTTATCCGGTTTATGCTGAAGAGACTTTTCAAAACCACTCGAGAGCGATTTTCAGCAATTTAAAAAAATTCAAAAATTTTACCGGTTTATCAAAAAACTGATCCCGATGATCCGGATTTTTATGTTTTATTTATAGAGATGTATACGAAATTCACATTAATAAACCGGTATTTCATATATTAAAAAATAATTAATTTGTTTAATTCTGATAAAAAAACTTATTTTCAGGGTGATTTCATCTCCAAAATCCATCGAACCGGAACCTTCTTATCCTGTCAACAGTACACTTTGAAGCTGATCATTGGCTTGCCAGTTAAACAATCAGAAGGCATCATTATTTTTTAACATAAAAAACTTAGGTAAAATGGCAAGTGTAAAATTAGAGTACATCTGGCTTGATGGTTATCAGCCTATTCAAAGTCTTCGAAGCAAAACAAAGATCGAAAAGAAATTCTCCGGCAAGCTGGAGGACTGCCCGATATGGAGCTTCGACGGATCTTCAACCGAGCAGGCTCCCGGAGGCTCATCGGATTGTTTGTTGAAGCCCGTTTTTTTAGTTAAAGATCCCCAGCGCAAAGACGGTTATTTGGTAATGTGCGAGGTGCTGAGCCCTGATGGCTCAAGTCATCCGAGCAATGGCAGGGCGCTCATCGATGATGATGATAATGATTTCTGGTTTGGTTTTGAACAGGAATATTTTCTTTGGGATACCAAGACAGACAAACCGCTCGGATTTCCCGAAGGCGGTTTCCCCAGGCCTCAGGGGCCTTACTATTGTTCGGTAGGCGCAAACAATGCTTACGGCCGCGCTATGGTGGAAGAGCACCTGGATGCCTGCCTGGAAGCCGGACTGAACGTGGAAGGCATCAATTCCGAAGTGGCCACCGGACAATGGGAGTTCCAGATCTTTGCAAAAGGCGCCAAGGAAGCCGGCGACCAGGTATGGATAGCCCGTTACTTACTGGAACGTATAGGCGAAAAATACGGTATTGCCATCAACTGGCATTGCAAACCCCTGGGCAACCTGGATTGGAACGGCAGCGGCATGCACGCCAACTTCTCCAATTCATTGCTGAGGAATGCCGGCAACCGCGAAACTTTTGAAAAAGTATGCGAAGCTTTCCGCCCGGTAATAAAAGAGCATATCGATGTGTACGGCCCGGATAACCATCTCCGGTTGACCGGCAAGCACGAAACCGCAGCCATCAATGAGTTCAAATACGGAGTATCCGACAGGGGCGCATCCATCCGCATACCCATCGGCACCATTGAAAGAGGATGGAAAGGGTGGCTGGAAGACCGCAGGCCCAACAGTTCTGCCGATCCTTATAAGGTAGCTGCCAGGATCATCAAGACGGTTAAGTCGGCTGAAATTGAGCTTGAAGTAGAAGAAAAAGTGGCTTAATAATAATGATCACGGAAAGCGGGCGCGTTCAGCGTTTTGCGTTCGGCCTGCTTTCTCTGTTCTTATCCTACTATCCCGATATTATTTCCCCGCTGCATGATCTCTGCAGAAAAATGCTTGCGGTATTGCAGCGGCGTCATTCCTTTTATTTTCAGGAATTGCTTGTGAAAATTCGCAAGCGTATTGTAACCGCTTTCATAACCGATATCCGGAACCGGCCGCTCGGTTTCTGTAAGTAACGAGCATGCATAACCGGTGCGTACTTCATTCAGAAAGTCGATATAGGTCTTCTTCGTGCTCCGCTTGAAATAATGACAAAAGGCCGGAACGCTCATACAGGCAATGGCCGCAACCTGCGAAAGCCTGACCGGGTCTTTAAAATTCTGGATCGTGAACCGGAATATCTTATCGATGCATTCCCTTCCTTTATCGTGCAGCGGCTTCTGTTCAAGGGTAGACAGGCTGATGTATTCCTTTCGTGAAGCCATGACCTGAAGGCATTCTCCCAATAATAAAATGCGGTTGAAATCGGCAGCGGTTTCCAGCTTGCTGATCAGGGGATGCAGCAATTGCCTGCTCGCTCCCGACAGTTTCAATCCATACATCGAAGCCTGCAATAGCTCCCGGATATAACGGCTTTCGGGGATCAGGATGAGATCCTTTCCCCAGAAATCTTCACAGAACTGAACCACTATTGCACTGGTGATCATACCGGCTTCGCGTTTCTGGAAAGTATGCGGCAGGTTGGATCCCAGAAAATAAACATCCCCCGTTTCAAATTCACTCACATGATTTCCGACAAAACCAAGTCCCGAGCCTTCTGTAAAAAGGATCAGCTCATATTCTATATGCTGATGCCAGCCTACTTCAAAATGCGGAGTGCGGAAGGTTTTGGCAACAAAGGAGGTCTTTTCATCGAGCGGTAATTTCTGGATCAGGGGCTTCATGGCTTAACCAGATTATGATGGCAGGAATCGTTTGCATGGGCAAAATAATTAAAATAGTTGATTTTTTTGAGAAGATAGTGAACGGGATTCATACAGGTCACAATTAATTTAGCCTTGATAACCTGAGTATCCGTAAGGATCATACGAAATGAAAAAGCGTTTTCAACTTTTATATGCGTGAAGTAAATTACCTGGGCGGCACGGCGTCATCATCAACATCGTCAAAGGAACTCAACGGGTTCGTATTGCTGGTAAGCCTGGTTGCTGCGCTTGGCGGACTTTTGTTCGGTTACGATACGGCCATCATATCGGGCGCCATTCCTTTTATCAAAGATTATTTTCAGCTCGATGCCGCTGCATTGGGCTGGGCTGTAGGATGCATACTGATCGGCTGCGGCATCGGTGCGCTGCTGGCCGGAAAAGCCATGGATCATTGGGGAAGGCGTTATGTGCTCCTGATCTGTGCAGTGTTGTTTGCGCTTTCCGGGATCGGCGCCGGATTTTCAAGTTCATTTTTCTTTTTTTCTTTTTTCCGAATAGCCGGCGGCCTCGCAGTGGGCTCTGCTGCGATGGCATCGCCGGTTTATATTGCCGAGATGGCGCCCGCAAAACGGCGCGGGCAACTGGTTTCCGTGTATCAACTGGCTATTGTAAGCGGAATACTGTTCGCTTATTTCGTCAACTACTTTCTGGCATCCACCGGCCCCGATGCGTGGCGCTGGATGTTCGCCAGCCAGGCCCTGCCTGCCATGCTGTTTTTATTGTTGTTGTTGATGGTTCCCGAAACGCCGCGCTGGCTGGTAAAAAAAGAACGGTTTAAAGCCGCTGAACAAGTGCTGGCCAGAACGAATGCCGGAACCGATATCAAAACAGAATTGCTTCGCATCAAAAACAGTTTTGAAAACCAGGATGTGGCCGGCCTTTCCGCACTGATCTCAAAAAAATACATCAACATCATCGGAGTGGGAATGGCAATAGCCGTATTTCAGCAGATCACCGGCATCAATGCCATTTTATATTATGCACCGGTGATCTTCAGGGAAACAGGCGTGGGATCATCGAATGCATTGCTCCAGACCATTTGCATCGGGGCCGTAAACCTGCTCACCACCTTTATTGCCATCGGTTTCGTGGATAAGGCAGGGAGGCGGAAATTCCTGCTTGCCGGAAGCATCGTAATGGGCGCTTCATTGGTCATTGTTGCAGCCTGTTTTCATTATCATTATTTCAATCATTATATCGTGCTGGCCGGCACACTGATTTATGTGGCCGGTTTCGGTTGCACATTGGGTGCAGTAACCTGGGTCTATCTCTCCGAAATATTTCCCAACCATATCCGTGGCATTGCTTTATCAACAGCCACGCTGGCGCTCTGGCTTGCCGACTTCCTGGTCTCTTATAGCTTTCCGCTGCTTTCTCTCCGGCTGGGAACAGCAGGCACGCTGACCGTATATGCCATGGCCTGTGCGCTTGCAGCAGTGTATATTTATTTCAAAGTGCCTGAAACCAGGAACCGCCCGCTGGAAGAAATGCAGGCGCTATTTGATAAAAAACACCGTCATGAATAAAGATGCTATCATTGTAAACGGAGGTCTTTCCGGGGAGAATATCCGGTATTATGAGCAGCGGGGTTTCCTTGTTGCTCCGGACCTGCTTTCAGCAGAAGAGATTGCAGAGCTGAGAAAAGAAACCGCCAACATATTCCGCGGAAAGCGGGGAAGCATTGAAGGCATGCTGCCTGTGGATGAATCGGAGCCTGATTCGGAAGTTTTGAAAAAATATGTGGCCATCCATTTCCCTCATAAAATATCTACCATTATCTTACAATACCTGTTTCATAAAAGGATTGTCGACATTCTGAAAACGATCGTAAGCCCGAACCTGAAATGCATGCAGTCCATGCTTTTTGTAAAAGCGCCGGGCAAAGCGGGACAGTCATGGCACCAGGATGAATTTTATATTCCTACCAGGGATAAATCCCTGACCGGTGTATGGATTGCCATCGACAATGCTACTATTGAGAATGGCTGCCTATGGATCATCCCCGGCAGACCTGAACCCATTTTGCGCCGCGTGCCCAATTTCAGTAATGAATATGCCGATGTAGATACCGTGAATGTGGAAGGATGGGGCGATCCTGTTCCGGTGCAGGTGAACAGCGGCGCTGTGGTTTTCTTTAACGGATATACGCTGCATTGCTCTTTGCGGAATAAAACGACGGATTGTTTTCGCACTGCCCTGGTCAATCATTACATGAGCGCAGAATCCATGCTGCCCTGGGATCAGGATGGCAAGCTGCCGCCTTCGGAAGACCTAAGGGATATTGTGCTGGTAGCCGGTGAAGATCCTTATGCATACAAAGGCATCGTAAATATGAATAAGCCTTATCTGCGGCCGGAAGTATTGAATATAAAACCGGAACTGAGATAAATAAACAATATGCAAAAACTGCTGTCCGCTTTTTTCCTGGTCTCGCTGTTGACTGCTAACGTATATGCACAACCGTCAAAGCACGTGGTGCTGGTATCCATCGACGGGTTCAGGCCGGATTTTTATCTCGATAAAAGCTGGCCCACGCCCAACCTGCAGGTATTGATGAAAGCCGGTGTTTATGCGGATCACATGAAAAGCGTATTCCCGTCATATACCTATCCTTCCCATACTGCCATGCTTACCGGTGCGCTCCCTGCGCGGTCGGGCATCTATTACAATCAACCCAAAGGGAGCAAGGGTGAATGGAACTGGTTCACTGCTCCGATCAAGGTGCCCACACTCTGGCAGGTGTTGAAAAAAAATGGACTGACCACTGCCGCTGTTCAATGGCCAGTGAGCGTTGACAGCAATATCCATTTTGTTGTGCCTGAGATCTGGAATACCGATCATCCCGACGACCGGATCACCGAAACCAGAAAATATGCTACGCCGGGACTGATCGAAGAGATCGAACGGAATGCAACGGGCAGGCTGGACAGTACCAATATGAATGATAATTATTTCAGTCTCGATGAAAATGCCGGCCGGATGGCAGCCTATATTTTCAAAACGCGAAAGCCGGCCTTGCTTGCCGTTCATTTTGCCTGCGTGGATGGTGAAGAGCATGAATACGGCCGCGAGGGAGATTCCGTTCGGCTTGCAGTGGCTTCGGCCGACCGTGCGCTGGGCGAGATCATGGAAGCAATAGACCAGAGCGGCATGAAGGACAGCACCACCATCCTCATCGTCGGCGACCACGGCTTCTCCGATATCAATACTGTATTCCGTCCGAATATGCTGATTAGGGAAATACCGGCGCGCTTTACTCCTGCCGGAGGATCGGCATTTTTATATACATCGGAAAAAAATGTTCCGGCCATCATCGATGCAGTAACCAAAAAGCTGGATTCACTTCCTTCCGGTAAAAGAAAATTATTCCGGATCGTCGATCGGAAAGAGCTGGATAAGATGGGCGCAGATTCTGCTGCCGTGATGGCTCTTGCCGCAATGCCCGGAACCGTTTTCAGCGGCGCCATTGTTCCTGCCAGGTCTGCCAATGCAGGGCCTGGAACCCGCATCCAGCAAGACCCGCTGGAAGGGATTTTCTTTGCAACAAGCGGCGGCCATCATGGTTATGATCCCAATCTCCCTGAAATGTATACCGGGTTTATTGCAGCAGGCGCCGGCATCGGCAAAGGAAAAACGATCAATGAACTTTGTGTAACCGATATTGCTCCGTTGATCGCGGCGTTGCTGGGCATTTCATTTACATGCCCCGATGGAAAGCTGGTGCCGGGGATTATCAAGTGATCTGATCATCACGAAAAAACTTGCGTGTGATCATTCATTCGGGCTACCAGCTCAGCTCAACCCTGATACCATCCGGACTATTATCAAACCCGAGATAACAGGTTCTTGAGGCAGCATCCCAGGAAGATTGCACATCAGTAATCTTTTCTCCTTTGCTGTTGGTCAGTACGATCTGCCCGGGTTCGGCCGGCAGCAAAATGCGCATGCTGTTCCTGGTGTTCAGCGGACTTTTGGCAATAAAAGAATAGCGCTTGTCTTTGATCGCCTCATCATAAATTCTGGAAGCAGAAGCGAGCACCTGCGGTTTCTTTTTATTGGATATCCTGCCTATGTTATATAAAAAAGCCTGCCGGCCGGGATTTACGATCTTGGTGGCAAGCACCGGCAATTGCGGATCGAACAGATCGATCACAGGCCCTTTGATGATATAAGGATCGGCGCTCACGCTTTCATCCATTACCGACACGATATCATAAGGGCCTCTTTCCAGATAAAAATTATTTTTCAGTTGAAGCGCTCCGGCTCTGGCGCGCCTGAGCAGATCGATATAACCCGAATCCCCACCGGTTCCCATAACAAACTCTTTCGGATTTTTCCGGATAATATATACTTTTCCTTTGCCCACAGTAAAGCTTTCATCCGAACCTGTTGGTTTAATATGCAGCAGCCCGAATAAATGATCGGAAGGCGCCGCATAATGGTTCCCCTTGGTATTCCACCATTCCATCACTTTCTGATAAGGATCGTCGTCGCGGCCGCAGTAGATCAGTACGCCTCCTTTATTCACCCAACCGGCGAGATATCTATGCACATCGGCCGATACCGGCTTCATATTGGAATAGCTCATCACCAGCACCCTGATGTCTTTTAAAGTGGCGTCATAAGAGAGGTTTTCCATGTGCACCAGTTGTACCGGAATGCCTCGCTTTACTAACGGTAAGGTCTGACCGTAAAAATTGGAGAACCGCGGGTCTTCAAACCCGTTATGCGTGGGAAAACGCTGGAACATCAGCGAATTGCCCATCAGCACGCCTATCCCCGTTGATCCGCTAACGC
>CAYYZJ010000002.1:0-1932 GCA_964475615.1 uncultured Flavitalea sp.
CCAAAAACTTTACCTGGTTTGCCGGTGTGGATAATATATTCAATGTTCATCCGGATCAGGCGGTCACGAAGGGAGCAAGGCAAAATTCCTGGGGCGATAGTGAATCGGGAGGCCCATTCGATGCCGTTCAGATGGGTTTTAATGGCTTGAGGATGTTCAGCAAGCTCCTGTTCAGTTTTTAAGAATTATTTTTTATTGCAAAGCCCGGCAATCGTCCGGGCTTTATTTTTCAATTCACCGATTTTAAGCCTGGGTTCATCTATTTCTTTGTTCAAAAAAATGCGACGAACCAGCTTTAACTTTATTCTTGCGAAAAGAACAATAGTTTTGAGTAGCTTTCGTACCGATAAAATCGATGCATTGAACAAAAAGATAACGCAGATCATCACTCATGTTGCGGCCTGGGCCTGTTTTCTCATGCTTCCGCTGGTGTTTTTTCCCCGCCCCAAGGATTCATCGCTTCTTCCCGAACAGGCGTTCACGCTTTTCTTTGTGCTGAGCAATGCGCTTTACATCGCTTTTTATTATACCAATACGTATGTGCTCGTTCCCAAATTGCTCGAGCGCCAGAAGATTGTTTCCTATACCATCATCATTGTAGCGCTGATGATCTTCTTTGGATCGTTTCCACGGCTGCATCAATATTTCTTCGGTGAATTTCAACGGTACCCCAATGCGCCGAGAGCATCCAACAGACCTCATAACTTTCATCCTCCCCTGCTTTCGCCGGGGTCGCTCATATTGTTTTTGCTGCTATTCATTTTCAGCACGGGCATTAAGTCGATCAATCAATGGTTCCAGTCGGAACGGAAGAACGAACAGATCGAAAATGAAAAACTGAACACGGAGCTTTCCTTCCTGAAAGCGCAGATCAATCCGCATTTCCTGTTCAATACGCTCAACAATATTTATGCGCTGGCCGCCAGCAAATCGGAACAGACCGCCAATGCCGTGATGAAGCTCTCCAATATCATGCGCTACGTGCTGACCGAAGCCAGGAACGACCTGGTGCCGCTGGAAAAAGAGATACAGTTCATCACACATTATATAGAACTGCAGAAAATGCGCACCACCGACAAGACCTGCATCGAGTTCAATGTGCTGGGAGAGACGGTCGACAAGCAGGTATCTCCCCTGCTATTCCTGCCTTTTATTGAAAATGCATTTAAGTACGGCGTCAGCACAAGGGAAAAATCGCCCATCATTATCCTGATGGAAGTGGGCAGCAGCGAGCTGCATTTTAAAGTGAGGAACAACAAATACAACCACTCTTTGGTAAAGACCATTCACAATACCGGCATTGGCATCAACAATACCCGCAGAAGGCTGGATCTGCTTTACAAAAACCGGCATACACTTGAAATCCTCGACGACGCAGCTACATATACAGTAAACCTAAACATTCATTTATCATGATTACCTGTATTGCCATAGATGATGAGCCGCTTGCGCTTGAAGTGATTAAAAAATATATCGCCAAAATATATTTCCTGGAATTGAAGGGCACATTTACCGATGCCCTGGAAGCCAGGAAAATACTGGAATCCGCCCCGGTCGATATCGTATTCCTCGACATCCAGATGCCCGATATCAACGGCATCGAGTTTTCGAAATCCATCAGCTCGAAGAATACGGTAATCATCTTTACCACCGCCTTCAGCGAATATGCTGTGGAAGGTTTTAATGTGGATGCCGTCGATTACCTGCTTAAACCCATAGAATACGACCGCTTTCTGAAAGCGGTGTACAAGGCCAAGGAGTATATCGAATACCTCAATAACCAGGAGCTGCACGACGGATATATTTTTGTCAAATCGGATTACCAGATGGTGAAGATCAATCTCCGCGATATATTGTATATAGAAGGGCTGGACGATTACATCAAGATCTATCTTCCGCAGAAATCAGTGCTTACGCTGATGACTCTGAAGA
>CAYYZJ010000003.1:0-2121 GCA_964475615.1 uncultured Flavitalea sp.
AAAATTAATGAAAAAGGAGAGTTTGTTTCAGTGGTAAGCGGCGGAAAAACATATTCTATTGCAGATTGGAATAAAAAAATCCAATCTACTCTCCTAGAATATCAAAAATCTGGGAGCTCAAATTCAAATGCAAATGTAAGTAGCACATGTGCGTTATGTTCTTTCCTAACACCGCCTGAGTTCTCGTTAAGAGAACAATGGGAGTATTCACACATTATGAATAACAACCAATAATTAAATACTTCCAAAATGAAAACTATGTTAATGCTATTATGGTTTTTTGTTGTCCAAAGTTTATTAGGTTGTAGAAATCCTCAACCTGAGACCTATTTAATCCCATATGGTTTTAAAGGGAGAGTTAATATTATTTTTAACCAACCAACTGGCAAGCCGCCTATCTACGAAAATGGACGAAGAGTATATGCTATTCCGAATAATGGAATTTTATTGACACAGTTTAGGGATGAATATGGGATTATCGATCATCAATACTTTTATGTTAATCAAGATGGAAGTAAAAACCCATTAAAAATTTTTCATTATGAATATAACAAAGATGGAACAACAAAATGGATTATTAATGATTCGGCTGAAATAGGTATTTTTTTAGATGGCATCACAGGGTCTTATGGCAATGATAAAGCCAAATTTCAGGAGTTTATTGTCTCCAGTTATTCAAATTTAGATAGCTTTTACAAGCCGAATTATCGGAACTATTTTGAAAAAACTGTTCAGCAGGTCATGAACAATGACTTTCTTCCTGATACTTTAAGTGGCAAAGAAATGAAAAAGATTGAGGAACGCTTTAATCAAAACGATAAATCAAAGTAGAAATCGTTGCTGGAGGAAACGCATTATTATCCGTTCGGATTGACTATGGCGGGTATCTCCACCGTGTAAAAATTGTTCCCCTGCGAGAAACGTAAATGTTCCAGGCAAGGTTGATCCAAATAGACCAAATCCGATTAGGCCAGCACCTGAGACACCAAAACCAATTCCTGCCCCTACGCCAGAAACACCTCCGAAGACAATACCTCCTCCAGAGCCAGATTTAGGTCCAATAGAGGTTGGAGGAACAGGAGCCGCCATAAGTTTGACTGCGATTTTTACTTTATTACCTTTGTCTGCACCTGGAGAAGGACCAAATTGGCATCCGTATGTCAGAGAATACCCATATCCACGTAACGGTAATCGACTGGATAATTGGGATCCACATATAGTTTATGAATTTAATTTTAAGCCAACGGATCATTTAACGCCCATTATAAAATATGGCATATCAGATCTTGCAAAGAATGGGTTAGATCGGCCGGAAAATCAACTTGCACGATTTAAAGCAATCTATGGATCAACTGCTACATATCGAATCTTGACCCTGACAAACAATCGTCAGGCAGCGCTAAACAAAGAGCAACAACTAGTAAATGATCACTTTAAAATTTGGAGGGCTATGCCAAGAGAACAAATAAATCCCAGCCCAGAGCCTTAATATAAAGAATTATGCAAACTCAGGTCAAGTTAAATTCAGTAGTGCCACATGGAGTGGGTAGCGGACCGGATGCTATCGTAATTGATATTATTTACGGTTATCTTTTAAAAGAGTTTGGCGAAAACAAGTATAGGCGGATTAGCATTAATCAAATTGGAGAAGATTTAGAAGAATTTGTATCGAAAGAATCACAGCAAATACATTGTAATATCCGCTATCCGGTTTATGACGATTTTGAACAAAAATCAATTGATGAGCAAAATCGTATACGATTAGAAGTTGTGCATACTGCACTTCTTAGAATCGCCGAATATGATAAAAAGCTAGATGTAACCAAACTGGAAGCAATAAAACAAAAAATACTAAAAAATAATTTCCTGTTTGAGTTTACCTGCAAAGCATATCTGAACAAAAAGAAAAAAGGGCTATTAGCAAAGGTGATCGTGAGACCGCAAACGAAGGTGTTTAATTTTTATGTAATTATTGAAATCAACGGTCAAAAAAAATGTGATACGCTCATTTATTCTGGACTACCAGTATCAATATACACCTTTGATAAATTTTTTAGCATAGGTAAATGGACTAATGATGAATTTAAACTTACCGGAAAAGACGAAGAAGTTGAAACAACC
>CAYYZJ010000004.1:0-1533 GCA_964475615.1 uncultured Flavitalea sp.
CAAGCACAATATGGATGAGCATGTAAAAAAGCATCCGGCCATCTCGCTTAAAAGGCAGGGATTGAAAATACTGGTGCATGGGAAAAAGATGATCGACCTTAAATCCGGTAAAGAACCGGCTAAATAATTTTAATGTAAAAATAATAAGCCGGGAATACTTTATTTTCTTATCTTTTACTTCATCATCAACTCCTAAACCAACTGTCATGAAAAAGTTCATCCCTGGCTTGTTCATTTGCATGCTATTTTCTGTCACCACTTATGCCCAGCGCGATTATGACGGCGAGAGACAGCCCGATGTTTTCAGTGCCGGCCTTGGCCTGGGTTTCGATTACGGCGGTATCGGCGGACAGGTGATTGCCTATCCGCAAAAAAATATCGGATTGTTCTTCGGAGGCGGATATGTGATCGCGGGCTTCGGCTATAATGCAGGGATCAAGCTAAGGCTTCCCGGCGCGGTCGTTGATCCTTTTATCTTGGGCATGTATGGCTACAATGCTGCCATCTATGTATCGGACAACACACAGTTCAATAAAATATTCTACGGCCCTTCCTTCGCTGCAGGAATAGACCTTCATAAAAGAACGGCCTCGCGGGGATACTGGTCATTTGGGATAACCGTGCCCGTTAGAAGCAGCAAGGTAAAAGCCTATATGGACGACCTCAAGGAAAATTACGGCGTTTCGCTGAGCGACTTGTTCCCGGTTGGATTTACGATAGGGTATAAGTTTACTATCTTTTAGCATCCTATTGCACATTCGAGATAAAGTATTTTATAAAAGCAAATACCCCCAGCCCCACCATAATATATCCCGGAAATCTTTTCAACTGAACAGATTCCTTCCTGACCACTGCAACCAGTTTGCCGGCCAGGAAAGTGACTGCTGTCAACAGGGATAGTACGCCGAGCGATACGCCCAGCAGGTAAGCATGAAGCCTTGCTGTAGTGGAGAGATCGATCCAGTGCTGGCTCCTGAGATAAGCCGTAATGCCTATCCAGTAAGGCATGGCCAGCGGGTTCAGGATGCCCAGCATGATCCCCCTTCTGAACCCGCTGTTGCTGAATTTTTCGGAGAACTTCGATGGCTTTGATGCAGAAACGAGCGTAATGATACCGAGCGTAGTGATAACAATTGCCGCAATCAACCGGAAATGGATGGTGATGGCAGGAGCAGCAGTGATCACTTTCTCGAAGCTGACCGCGATCCAGGCATAGAGATATTCAATGATGGCGGCAGCGCAGGCCAGCCTGAGGGCAACGGCTTTTTTCCGGGCCAGTCCGGTTTGCAGTACACTGAGATTGATAGTGCCCGGGGTCATTGACCCCATGAAGCTGAATGCGTAAGAAAAAAGAAAATTCAAGAACAACGATAATCTGGTAAATGATCGATATTACTCAACCGGCTTGCCGGAATCCTTCCAGGCCTGGATACCTCCGTCGAGCCCGATGATCTCCTTGAAGCCGTTCTCGGCAAGCCAGTCAGCCGCCTTGGCGCTTCTCACCCCTGCCTGGCAATATACATAGACCGGCTT
>CAYYZJ010000005.1:0-2350 GCA_964475615.1 uncultured Flavitalea sp.
TTTATTCCCTGCGAAAAAAATATCGGGCATGTACAACCGATCATCTGGATGGCCTGGAAGCAGCGGCTGCTTGCCGAAAGATTGGAAAGGAAATCGTCGATCGTAAAACAATACCTGAAAGAAAACCGCGATCACTGGGAAGAAACCCTGTGGTGGCTGATGGCATCCGGCTTTGGATCGAAAGTAAACGCAACGGCTTTTGAAGCAGTGGCCAGGAGCCTGCCCTTGGCTGTTCTTGCCAGGCATAAATCCCGGACCATGCAGCTCGAAGCGCTGCTGATGGGACAGGCAGGACTGCTGGATCAGGATTTCAGGGATGAATATCCGCAGTTGCTGAAAAAAGAATACCGCTTTCTGAAAGCCAAATATCATTTGCCGGCCGTTCATGAGCCGGTTCATTTCCTGCGCATGCGGCCGGTAAGCTTTCCCACCATCCGCTTTTCACAGCTTGCAGCACTGATCCATGTTTCCATTCATCTGTTTTCGCGTATCCTTGAAGCGGAAACCGTTAAAGAGCTCAGGCAAATGCTTTCCGTCAGCGCAAGCGATTACTGGAACGATCACTATGTTTTTGATGAAGCAAGTCCGTTTAAAAAAAAGACCACCGGCAGCGCGATGACCGGAAATATCATCATCAACACCATCGTTCCGCTGCTGTTTGCTTATGGCAACCTGCATCAGGACGACAAATATCTCAACCGCATCCTGCAATGGCTCGAGCAAATGGAAGCAGAGGAAAATACAATCACTGCCAAATGGAAATCAATAGGGATCGAAAACAGCAACGCATCAGATTCCCAATCCCTGCTCGAATTGAAAAGCAGGTATTGCGATAAGAAAAGATGCCTGGAATGCGCGGTAGGGAATGCGCTGCTGAAGAATTGCTGAAGAATGTGGAAATGTGAAAATGCGTGTAACCTTTATTCATTTTCAAATTTTCAAATTTTCAAATTTTCAAATTCCATTTCCACATTTCCACATTTTCACATTCTCACATTCGCCACATTTTCACGTTCCCAGTTAAACACTACATTCACTTCAATCTCCGGATTGATGCTATAGATTACCGGGCAGGTATGCGCGGCTTTTTCCAGGATCTTTTTTTGCGTTTCATTTACCACCAAGGTATCCGGCAAATGAAATGTTAAATTGATGCCTCCGATCCGGCGGGGATCGGCCTTCATGATCTTCTCGATCTCTATTTTCATACCGCGAAGATCCACCTTCATTTCCCTGGCCCGCATACCCATGATCGTTGCCATGCAACTACCCAGCGCAGTGGCCACGAGATCGCTGGGAGAAAAGCGTTCCCCCTTGCCCTGGTTATCGACCGGTGCATCGGTTTCGATTGCGGTTCCTGACCGGAGATGGGTGGCAACCGTTCTCAGATCGCCTTCGTAAATAACAGTGGAAGTCATGCTGATTTTTGCCTAAATTTACGCCAGTTAAATCAAATCAACCAGTGAAGAAATCTTTTCTGTTCCTACTTGCCTGGATAATTGCTGTAAGCGCCTTGGCCCAGAATAACCAACCCTATCCCACCAAAGACAAGAAAGCAGCAAAGCGGCAACGCATCAATAACCTCATGAAAATGGAAGAAGAAGGCGATCTCATCTTTAATAAGCACAGCGTATTCGGCCTGAGGCTGGCTACAGACGGATATGGCATTTTTTATGAAAGAGGAAAGTTCAAGACCAATTATAAGACCATGCTTTTTCAATTTGAGCTGAATGAAAAGAAAAGCCCCAAAGACCATAAAGTGGCTGCAGCCGGCAATAACGGATATAATTTCAATTCGGTGGTAGTAGGCAAACTGAATAATTTCTATCAATTCAAGATGGCTGTCGGCCAGCAATACCTGATCGGCGGCAAAGGCAACAAGAACGGCGTTGCTGTAACGGCGCTGTACAGCGGAGGCATATCCATCGGATTGCTCAAACCTTATTATATAGATGTAACCGATCCTGCCAATACCGACAAAGGCGAGTTCAGGAGCAGGTATCCCACTGCTTTCGACAGCAATTATGTGGTGCAGGGCGCATCCGGATTTTTTGTAGGCTGGGGCGACCTGAAAGTCAAGCCCGGACTGAATGCCAAGGCAGCCATGCGTGTCGACTATGGCCGTTTTAATCAGACCATCACGGCCATTGAGGTCGGCGCCACCGGCGAATATTATTTCAGCAAGATCCCCATGCTTGCCTATGTTTCGCAAAAGCATTTCTTCTTCAATGCTTATGTGAGCATTATGTTCGGGAAGCGAAAGTGATGGTTTTAATAGGAGTAATATTCAAAGTATACAATTAAAATGTTTGCAAAGTGATGCATGCGATTTGATGCATTAAATTCGAAA
>CAYYZJ010000006.1:0-4152 GCA_964475615.1 uncultured Flavitalea sp.
TACTTCAGAACCTATCAATCCGGAGGAACCGGTAATCAATATTTTCATTATATCTGTTAATAGTTTTTATAGTGAATAACTATACCACGCCTTCCGCAGCAGATGAAGACCTTTCCAATACAGGCTCAAGCGGCCGTTTGCGGAGAAGTGCTTTTCTCAGGTTTGCAATAGCAGGCTTTTCTATCCAGTAAGTTACCGCCGTAGCAGTAATGATCATTAGAATAAATATGACAAGCAGCGTGATGGGGGGATTCCGCCATTTCGGGATTAGATATAAGTATAACATCCGCCCTGCTCTTTGATGAATCAAATATAAGCTGTAAGAAATACTTCCCAAAAATGTAAATACCTTCAATTTCAGCCATTGTAGTTTTCCGAAGACCAACAAATAAAATAAACCAAAATACAAGGTGATTATAATAGTATAGGATATGCGATCGATAAAAAAATGCGATCTTCCGCTTTTATCAAAAATGTATATTGTTATTAGCAAACAGAACAATAGCATAATATGGTGCCTGGGCTTAATACCGGTCGATTGCATATTATAAAACAAAATTCCGGCAAAAAAGAGCTGCAAATGGCTGATCAGGGGAAATAACGATCTTGGAGTAATATAAATAACAGACCCGCTAAAAAAAGTTCCTGCAATGAAGTAATAGATCAGTATAAAAGTCAAGCCGATGATTCCCCAGTATTCTATGTACCGCAACTGTCGTGTCATGTACAAACACAACATCAAGATATAGAACTGCATTTCTACCGTAAGCGTCCAATACGGTTGATCGATATAAGACACAAAAAGAATCGGCTGCATCATGGTAAGATTGCCAAGAATAGCCTTTATGCCCGGCATATCATTCTTATCCAAAAAGAAAATGGCCATTAAGGTGAGCGACATCATTACCAGATAAGCGGGATAGAGACGGGAAAGACGGGAAATAATGAAATTATAGCTGCTTTCCGTTTTAGAAAGCGTCATAAAAATAACATAACCGCTGATTAAAAAAAATAATTCCACCCCTGTAACTCCTCCCCTGAGCAACAAGGCATCCGATCCGCCTATCGTTACTACATAATGAAAAACCACGACGAATATAGCCGCAATTCCTCTGAGCGCATCCAATTCAATCAGCCTGTTTTTCATTCATAATATTTCTTATTGATGAAGAAGATGGCATTCCAGAAATCAAGATTATTCAATTTTAATTTCCGCGACAGTTCCCATGCCTTGACAGGCTGCTTTTTTTTCAGCCCTATATTCAACAGACCGCGTGCCGCGATCTTCTTATAATATTTAAGGATGGTTTTTTTTTGAGTATCGGTCAACGGGCAATCCTCTGCCAGAAATGCTTTTTCAAGCATGGGCAACTGTAATTCGATATAACCGGTGGATTCCATACCCTTCGTAAACTCCTGCTCTTCATGGCGGCGCCAGTAGACGAGCGAGGATGCCGTTATAACGACCGGCCATTTTGAAGCAAGCCTAAGATTGATCTCGGTATCGCCTATATACCGCTGACCGCTAAAACCGCCCGATTGTCTGAATTTTTGAGCATGAAATATCAATCCCGATGGGCCTGTCGACAACACACTCTTGAGATAAAAATGGGTATGATAAGTTTCTTTCGGATATAACAGGTATGGGTAAGGTTTTTCATCCTGGTTGGTCAGGCTCATGATGCCTACCGCCGCTTCGGGGAAAGATTCCATCGCATGGACAAAAACAGACAACCCGTGAGGATAAATCAAGTCATCGGAATCGAGATATTTCAGGTATTTGCCTTGCGCATAGGATGCGGCCCTGTTGCGGTTATGGTAATCGCCCAGGTTCGATTCATTAACATAAACCCTGATCCGGGGATCTTGCTTTTCATATTGCTTCGCTATCTCAACGGTATTATCTTTGGAACAGTCATCAACAATGATCAATTCAAAATCCGTATAGGAAGAGGAAAGCACACTGGTTATAGCTTCTCCGATATATTTTTCCCGGTTATAAGCCGTCATAAGCACGCTGACCAGCGGCTTTTTCTGCAGGCCTGTTTTCATATCGCCCATTTTTTCAGATCGTTCAAAGGTTTTTCAACAATAAACCATGACAGGCTGGCGATGCCTATCAATAAAAAAAATTCCGCGGTTAGCGCAACTATGGGTTTGTTAAGCCAAGGAATATGCACCGATGGAATAGGGAGAATAAAGCGGTACTCCTTGCCCGTAATGCATCGCCATAGCCAGGGAATGAAGTTGTGGTACACATATAATCCGTAGCTGATCTTCCCCAGGTACTGGATTATCCTGTTGTTCAATATCCATCCAATAAAACCTCCGAAGCCACTGCCGCTGGCCTTACGGATTATGATAAAGGATATAATTGAAATCAGCAGGCTTGATAAAAAATTAAATCCATTTACCAGTATCAGGAGCACTACAGTAACACAAGCAAGGCTGGTTTGAGAAAAAATCAGTCCTGTTAATCTTTTTTCCGATGAATCGAAAGAAATACGCTGATAAGCCAGAACAGCGCCCAGACCAAATGAATCAAAACAACTTATGGGCAGCACGGTGTAATAAGGAAGCATATTGAAAAAACATTTAAAACAGACACTCACTATAATTGTACCGGTAAAAAGATATTTCAGCCAGTTCCATGAAAAAATAAAAATAAGAAGGGGCCATAAGAGGTAAAATTGTTCTTCCACACCCAATGACCAAAAATGTGAAAGCATGCCTGGCCACGCTTGTTCTCTGAATATTGCAATGTTGGGCATATAGGTTAAATACCATATTAGATGGCTACCTTCAAATATACAGGGACTAAAAAAATATACCAGCAGTATGACCATATAATACAAAGGAAATATTCTCAGCATTCGCCTTATATAAAATATCCCGAATGCTTTGCCTGTACTGATTTCACCGCTACTGACAGACCTTTTAAGATACAGTAGGTTGGATGAAATCAGGTATCCGCTCAATACAAAAAAAAAGGTAACCCCGATAACACCATTGGGTATGGTGTTTATCTTGTTATTGGGAACCCAATGTGAAATGATCACCAGCATTACCGCAAAAAAGCGGAAACTGTCTAACTGAGGTATAAAAGCTAGTCGTTGCAACTAATTGCCGGAATAACCGTCATTAATGATTTCATTGATCTTTTTCCCGATCAGGTTCCAATCATATATTTCTTCCACAAGCCTTCTCGCTTCTTTGCCGATGCCTATTCTTTTTTCTTTATGCTCTATAAGTTCGATTACCTGACCGGCAAATTCAGTTTCCTGTTCAGCAATCACAATATCTTTATCAGCAGTATATGCAATTCCCTCGGCTCCTTTGGGAGTGGAAACCACAGGCACTCCCAGGCTCATGGCCTCCAGTATTTTCAGGCGGGTTCCGCTTCCTGACCTGAGAGGAACAATGGCTACGGCAGCAGAATCGTAATATGATGTCAGATCAGGTACTGCTCCTTTAAAGAGAATGTCCGGATCATTCCAGAGTTGTTTCAGCATATCGTTTGGCCTGCCGCTGCCCACAATAATCAGCCGCAAAGCCGGGATCTTTTCTTTGATAAGTGGCCATATTTTATCATAAAACCAAATCAGGCCTTCTGTATTCGGCTCGTAGTCCAGCGACCCGCAAAAAATTATTTGATTTGGGTTATCTGATAACACTGTGCTGTCTGCAAGTCGCTGCGAGAGGTATATTCCATTGGGAATAACGCTGGCATGCAACCGATCTTTATTTAATTGCTGAAACCGGCCGAGATCTTTCTCGCTACATACAAATACCTGCTGTACCTTTTTATATAGGGAAGATTCAAGCGCTTTTACCATTGCATACGCCCGTTCCGCGATGTTTCCTTTTTTATATGCCTGTTCAGTAAGATCCGTGTCTACATTATGAGCATCATAGATCAGCCGGAGCCTTTGGTCAATGCGCCTGATAATGCCGGTAAAATGCAGCGACGAAAGGTTTTCCAGTAAAACAAAGTCGAACCGGTTTGTTTTCAGTTCCGACACAACAGCATGATAAAGAAAGATAAGATTGGCATCCGCCGGGCCCAGCAAAGATCTTTTATACCAACGGTAGCGCAGCGCATTTCCCAATTTGGAAGGCAGGATGGAGAAAAGATCGGATGCAACCATTTCT
>CAYYZJ010000007.1:0-20767 GCA_964475615.1 uncultured Flavitalea sp.
AATCTTAATCTATTATTTCTATCGAATTCATATACCCCTCCCTTGTCTTTGGGGCTATCCTGCTTTTCAATGACTTGTAGCCAACCAGCGGTCCTAGACTTTAATATATAAAATTTTGCACTATCGTATTTACTGAAAAGATCCTGCATTAAATAAACACACTTCACATTTTTCTTTTCATGTTGTTGGCATGAAGCCAAGTAAAAAAAAATAATGATAAATAAATTTCTTTTCACTTTCCTTTTTTTATTGTCCTTAAGGAAGGGTATCAGTGGCTTTGGCATCAGTTACATGGCCATTACCTTTATTGTCTTCTACTGCTATCTTGCTTTTAGTAAGTCGATAGTAAAACACTTTCCCGCTATCACCAGTATTAGTAACTTTAGGTTTCGTTACTGGGATATTATTGGAATTTGCGTCAGGCTCTGTTTCCCTTGCATTAGTTCCAATATTCCTGCTTGATCAGCCCCGATGCCATCAGTCGCAGTACTTGTAGCACCATAGTTCAAAATTAATCCTGGTAGCATACTGTTTGGTCCTCCCAAATCCACAGTAGGGCCCAACTTCATACTTGGCATCCAACGGCCACCTACACTACCCTCACCAGTATGGCTCTACGCGATTTTAAAGTCAAAAAAGCACACGCTTCCTAAATGAAAAAGCCGCAGCATTCGCTACGGCCTTTCTATTTAGCTGTTTATTACTTCTTCATCCAATCGCCCTGCTATCACCGCCTTTTCTAAATGACCAATTGTTAATGTTTTTGTTTGCCTCTTTTTTTTACCAGTTAGCAGCCTAATGATAGCAGGTAATATGACATCACCTTCATCTCCAAAATAATCTCCAATGGGGAACTTACTAACATCGACATTGAACTCTTTGCCAAAAGCTATTAAAAATTCATCAGAATCATCCCCTGTAATTCTTAGATCGTTTTCCAGTGTAGTTTCCCTTAATAAAGGAAAATCATAATCCCATCTTTGCTCTATTATAAACTTTTTAAGCCTTTCAAAAATTTCATTATAATTCGCTGCCCCTGTAATTATCGGACACAAAAATAGCGAATAATTCCATTAGGCGAGGGAACTATCCGGTTTTTTATGCACTTTAGTTGACTAATTTTGTGGATACCCGGCTATTATCAGCCATAAATCAGTCTTATATGCCAATACATACGGGTAAAATCATTGCTGATCTGCGTAAACAGCGGGGCTGGTCGCAGACCGAACTCGCTGATAAAAGCGGCGTGTCCAGGGAGATGATCGGCAAGTATGAACGCGCAGAAGCCGTGCCTTCTATCGAGGCTGCTAAAAAAATTGCCGATGCCTTTGAAATGTCTCTCGACTATCTTGTCGGCGAAGGCATCAACAGCAAGTTCGATAAAAAAACCATCAAGCGGTTCCAGGAGCTTGAACACCTCGAAGAAGAAAAGAAAAAAATGCCCTACGATCTTATTGATACTTACATCCGTGATGCGAAGGCTCGCAAGGCTTGCACTTCCTAAAACATAAAAGCCGCAGCGTTTACTGCGGCTTCTGCGCCATCTATAAAACTCTAAAAGCTGCTTTTTAACTTTAGCTTTTGCTTATAAAAATTAATTATTGTCGTATCAACCTCGTAAGTAATTTCTTTGGGGGGCATAATACCTGTAATCGATTTAAGTGATAACATTTTTACTTGATACACTGACATCCCCTTATATTTCAAAATATGGGTAATCCGATCATCATCAGAATTATATATCAAAGCATCAAGCATACTTGTATCTTTTGCTTCTTGTATAGCACTAGCAGCCTCTATTATGCTGTCAACGTTATTACTCTTCATCATTGACCATATTTGTGCCTTATCATATTTATGCGAACATCCTTGACTAAATAAAAAAATAAGTAGTAAAAAGTAATTAAAAAAAAATTTCATAGCTATATGTAATTATAAATTATTGCCCTACTACAAACTTTACTATTCTAGTTATCAACTCCCTATTCATGTTTGATCCAAGAATTGTTTTAAAATCACTAGGAGACAACCAATTACCAGAAGGCAACTGATTCGCGTCGACAGCGCTAGGAATTCCAATTTTCACTCCTGCACTCAACAAGGAATTGGCTGCAACACTTGTACATTGATTTCCCAGAAGGTTATATCTACCCGGATTGTCCGCAATGTCTAATAATGTCGACTTCAGTTTATCTATCTGCTCTGGCGTTAGATTAAGTTGAAAATATGTAACTTCTTGGCCTGCATAAAGAACATTAAACCGTCCGATAGAATCCACATGCATTTTTCCCGGGCTCCCAGGAGCAACTAATTCCTTCCATCCATACCCATCCCCATTGCCTCCAGTTGGGTAATATCCGTAAACCACATCTCCAATTCTTATTGCCGTATGTCCTACGTCTTTATGTTGAGTTTCCTTACTCCAAATAAAAACTTGTACTACTGGCCTATTTTGTGTAGGTGAAACAACTACTGGTGGTAAATCTTGTGGATGAGTACTATCAGATAATAAACCAAGAGGATCGTTAAATAAATTCGGATTATTATTAGCAAAAGAGTACGGAGAAGAATGATATGATAGCTGTGACATAGGATCTATCTGCAAAAATCGCCCTATTTGGGGATCGAGGCCTCTATACCTAGTTCCGTATAGCTCAAGCCCGCTGCCATCTGAGAACTCTTTGTTTTGTAATTCCGTTCCTTCGTTAAATTTCTTTTTATTTTCATAGTACAGGGGTTTGAGGGCAATTGAGCTTATGCCGGTCATTTGGAGCCCGAACGGATAATAATTACCGCCCTTTTTTTAACGCTCCACCACTTTTTGGGGAACCCCATTTTTATCCTTCAAAGAACTTTTCTACTCCCAAGATAATCGATTTTTTATTTTCAATTGAAACAAAAAAATCATCCATCAAGGACGGCAGATGTTGCGGTACTGATGCTGATCAAGGCTTGGCTGTTGCCGCGCAACATCTGTCGTTCTTGATGCGTCAAAGCCGGTACTGCTGCCGGGATTTATTCTACCGCTGATCGGCTGCGACAGCTTATTCTATCGCTCGGTAATAACAGGGAGTTTCGCGCCACCCCGCGCCAAGCCGCCCAGGTGGTGGGGCCGGGAGTGCAGGGCCGCGCTTGGTGTTTGTGGTCGAACGAACTGGACAGGCCCTGCACGGAGGAACCACCATACCTGGGCGGCTGGCAGGTGGCGCACCGAGTGGTGGAGCTGCGTTTTTTATGGCTGGCCCGTCCCGCGACGCATATTCTCAGCCATAAAAAAGGAGCAGCGGAGTGCAGGGCGTTGACGGCGCAAAAAACCATGACAGTTTTTTTCCTCGACTACTAACGACTTCGATCTAAAGAAAAAAACTGGCGTGGTTTTTTGAAGCGCCGGCGACGCAACTGCACACCTATATACCTGAAGATGATAAGCGAGATGAAGACTATAAGGAGTATTACTGCTGCCCCATCGAAGCCCCACTGTCCGGTTTGGGAGCCTGCATCTATTGGGAGATTGAAGTTTGGAGCATCTGCTTGTAAGACAGAGGGTCCGCAGTTGCGAAGGAAGGGTTCGCAACTGTCAGTTCATGGATGGATGCTGCTGAAGTTTGTTTTTCAGATTGTCCAGACTGGGCGCTGCGCGTCCGGCTACCAGCTTTTTACAGGAAGATTGTCTATTTCGTTGAAGTGCTTATCCCGGGTGATAAGTGTAAGATTATGTTGCAGGGCAACGGCCGCTATCCATACATCATTAGTGGGAAGTGGTCTACCTTTTTTATACAAAGCGGCCATCATTTCTCCATAATATTGAGCAGTAGTACTATCAGCATCCAACACCGTACACAACTTTAAAAAGGCTTGCAGCTTTTTAAGATGCCTGGCCTTATTGACCACCCGGTTAATACCTATGTATAATTCACCCAATACAATGGAGGATATATAAAATTCAGGGAGCTTATTGATCTTGTCCGCAATGTCTTTGTTGCCGTCAAAAACCTCTATTACGATATTGGTATCCAGCAGCAGATTATTTCCAGTCATCGGGGTTAATCGTTTCGGAGGTTTCTTCAATAGCCTTCCTCATCTCATTAGCTTCCTTTTTGGTAAGGATGCCAACAAAGTCATAAATGCTTGGCTTTTTTTCTTTATCTGATTTCTTTTTTGACTTCTTTATTACCGTCTCCAGTTCAATCAAAGTAGCTTCATTGGTTACCTTCAGCACTTCTTCTATCAGATGTATTTTTCTTGCTTCTGTGTACATGGTTGTTTTTTAATTGTATGACAAATTTACTTTTTTCGGGATGTTTATGCAAGCATTAATCGATCTTTAACTGATCAATCGCTTTTTTGGTAAGCCCTGTAAGCTCTGCTATTTCCGCTGTCGTATATCCTTTCTTTTTCATTGTCTTTGCCATTTCAATGGCCTTATTGTGTTCTCCTTTTTGCTCACTTTCTTTTCTGCTCCTTTCTTCCAGCCTGTAAGGCGGCACATACTTTTTACTTTTGCTGAGCTGGTACAGCAGCCCTTCTTCCTCGAAGCTGTAATAATCCGTTTCACTGATGACCAGATGATCCAGCACCGGAACCCTCACAATAAGCCCAACCTGGATCAACTGTTCAGTAAGGTCTTTATCCATGGGGGAAGGCGTTACGCTGCCACTGGGATGATTATGCACCAGCATGACGCTGACACTCCTTTTCTGCAGGGCAAAGCTGAACACTTCCATCGGCTCAGCCAGCGTGTTCTTTACACTGCCCATGCTGATCAGCTCGATATAGAGTATGCTATGATCTGATGCCAGACCGACTACCCAAAAGTGTTCGCGGTTGCGGTCTATTTTCTGCTGCCGAAGCAGGATCTGCTGCATGACCTTGTACAGATCTGCAGCGCTCAGCACTTGTATTTTCTGGTCTTTATTCAACCTGACGTTCATTGTTTAAGGATTTAAAGTTAATCAATGATATTTACTGACGGGCGCTTAATGGGTGGAACCGGGTTACGTCCTGCTGCAGCTCATCCAGCGCCTGCGGTTTGTAATCTTCTGTTGAACTGACATAGCGATGTCCGGCCATATACTGAGCCTTGCGCAGATCATATATCCTTACCCAATGGGTGATCACCGATGCCCGTATCTGATCCAGGTTCTTTATCCTTGCATTGATCCTGCGCAGATGTTCCAGCAGTATCGAGGTAATGCCATAAAAGTTTGCGGTGTCGCTCCACTGGATAAAAAGCCTGTCGGTTGCACTCCGCATCATAAGCAGTTGTTTTCGGGTGTCTGCCAGATAATCCATCAGCTCGTACACCTGATGGCCTTCCAGTTGCAGGGTTCTGGCTGCCGTCCTTCGCTGGCTGTGTATGGTGATCAGCCCTTCCCTTAGATGCAGGTCTTGTACGCGCAATGCTTTTATTTCTTCCACCCGGAGCCCTTGGCTGATCAGCAGGCCGAGGATCGCTTTATTCCTTCGTCTGGACAGGATATTCTTTTTTTGTGGCGGTATGTTGCTGCCCGGCTCATACGGGATGATAACAGGATAACGCTGGTAAAGCTCTTGCAGCTCATCTATCGACAGGATATCATAGTAAATCCTTCGTTTGATACCCTGCAGCTTGATAAAGGCAACCGGGTTTTCTTTCATCATGCCTTCGCTCACCAAAAAGTGGTAGAACTTTTTTATTGCGTTCAGATAATTGGCGATCGTCTTTTGGGACACGCCTCTCTCACTGCATGATTTGACGTATGCCATTACATCGTTGTAGCTGACCTCCGCAGGCTCGGATATATTTTCCTCGTCCGTCCATGTAAAAAAATCCTCTGTCCGCAACACCACACTGCGGATGGTTCCGGAGCTATAGCCTTTAATGGCCAGCCATTCACTGAACTTGGAGTAATCCGCTGTCATGGCTTTGATTTAATGTTTGTAAATAATGCGTATATATCTGTGTGCTTTCTAAAGACGAGTGCCCTAAAAATGTCGCAATGCGTTCCAGCTTCATTCCGTTTTGCAGCAGATGCGTGGCAATCGAATGGCGAAGGGTATGCAGGTGTATATCTTTACTGATCAGTTCCGCACCAGCCGTCTGCACCAGCTTTTGCAATCTGAGCAGCATCATCGCGCCGCTTAACCTCCTTCCGTTATGCGTTACAAAAAAAGCCTGCATCTTTTCGGCCAGGAAGTAAGGTCTTCCATCGTAGAGATATTCTTCAAGATATTTCAGCATTGGAGCAGTGAACGGAACAAAACGTTCAGAGTAGTTCTTGCCTTTTCTGACATGCAATAGTGCCTTACTAAAGTTAATATCACTGGTGTCCAGATGATAGGCTTCATTTCTGCGCAGTCCGCATCCATAAAAAACGGTCAGCATCGCCCGGTCTCTCAACTGCATGGCCTCATGGTACACCGGGCCCTTATCGTTTTTTGCAGGCTCGTAGGGAAGCCGAGTAACCTCATACAGTTGATCTATTTCTCCGGTGGTAAGGATGTCGGTTACCGGTTCCTCTACTTCTTCTGTTTGGATGTCCAGCGCCGGAAGCTGCAACCTTCCACTGCTGCGCAGATAATCCAGGAACTTTTTATAGGCTTCCAGATGCTTGTTCAGATAGCTGTTGCTCAGACCACCTCCACGTCGCTGATTGGGCCTTTGTTTTAGCTTGTAATAATGTTCTTTGATCAGATCGGCATTGATCTGGAACAGCCCTGCATAACCCTTGCTCTCCGCATAATAGAGTAGCTCCTGCACATGGATGGGCAACTGGTAAACAGCCTGTTCATTATAGCCTATGGTGGCAAGCCATTGCCCGAAGGATTGAACAATATACCGGTAAGCTTCACTTTGTAAAGCTAGTTGTTTCATGTGCTGATTTTTGTGTGGTGGTGTGTCCTGCTGCTAACCGCTGAGCCGTTATGCTAAGGGACTGGTTCTGTTTGTTCTTTTCAGCTCATTACTCGCGTGAGCCGGTAGTGGGCCGTTGAGCTTTGCCGTGATTTCATCGAGCACGGTAGTGATGCTGTTTTGCAGTTGCTGGTACTGCTCATAGGAGACAATCTCAAAATGATATGCTTTTGTTTGCTTCGTCGCAGCCAGCTTAATGTAACCGGCTTCCAGCAGCGCCGCATGATAGCGTTTAACCGTGCTCAGCGGTATGCGTAAATGATTTCGGACAGATGTGTTCGTAAAGCCGGATTGTTTGCTCTGCCGTAAAAACGTTTTCAGCGCTTCAAAATAGTTCCGGGTGGCTCCGTTCAGCTCATCGCTTTTGCGGAGCAGTATTTCTTTCATCAGCTCATTGGCCTCGTGTATATCTTCGAGCGTGGTCTCAATGTAAATTTCGCCGCTGGCTTCATCCACTTTCTGCCCGCGCTGGTATTGCTTGTAAAAGGTTATCACTTCGATAAAGGCCAGGTAATGCGCATTGCTCCGTCTTTGTTTAAATACTTCCTTTGGTATCTTTAGCTCCTCCGCATACGGATTGCGGACACTCACGGGCTGCAGTATCCGCTGTACGTTCTGTAACAGTTGCCGGGCCTCTGTTTCAGCATGGGTGTTGATCCTGCCTGCGCTCAGCTTTCTTTGATAATCCATGACCCGTTCATCCTGTTCACTCGTTTCGTCCAGGTAAATCAAAAAGCTCCGGTTCGCATTATCTTCATAAATGCTCTCATGCGTGGTGCATCCGGCAATGCTCACCGGGCCGTTTACTTTCAGGTGTATCGTTTTGGTATTGCCGCTGCTGTCCTTTATCGTTACGGTTTTACTGATGCGTTGTTTGGATTGCAGTTCACGCAAAGGATACAAGGCTGTCCAGATGCCGTCCAGGTCTTCGATCAGGATCAGCTTGTGGCCCAGTGCCGCTTTATCGAAGTAATAAAATGCGTTTTCTGTAAGCGCCGTGATCTCGATCTTATCCTCAGCCGGGATCAGTTCGCCGATCTTTTCCTGCAGATGGCTTTTGCCTGTACCACTGCTGCCAAAGCTGATCACATGCAGCGGGCGGCCCGTCAGCCTCGATGTAAAGATCAGCCACATGATCAGCCGGTTCAGTTCTTCTCCTACAATACCGCTCTGGCCAATCAGTTCGTTTGTGCGTTTCAGTAAGTCTCCCTGCTGTAAAAAGGTAATCGCTGCTTTTCTTTCCTCCTCGCTCAGCGCTTTCTTTTGCTCTCCCTTTAGCTGTCTGGCTTCTATCTGCTGCAACCGGTATTTTTCCAGTTGCCGCGTAAGGTCTGCCAGCGCTTTTGCAGTAGAAGTAACACCTACTTCCAGGCGCTCGGCTATTTTGCGGGTTAGCTTCTCTACCTGGTTGTCATTGTACAAGTCCAGGCTTTGATGCATCGGCAGGTTTGCGATATCCGGATTATTCAGGTAGTGCTGGAACTTCCGGTTGATGATCTCTGTTCTGATCGTTACCCGCAGCCTGTCCAACCCTTCCAGCCTGATGCCGCCCAGGATCGTGAACCGCAGTTCATTGGTGCTGTAGGTGATCGCATCCGGATTACCGGTATTCAGTTTTGGTTCGGTAGCCATGTGGATAAAAAAATTTACGGTTCGCCGTTCGTAATTATCAGACACAAATGTAGTGGATAATTACATACCCAAATGGAACTATCCTATTTTTTTATGCACTTTAGTTGTTTAATTTTGGGGATACTCATCCATTATCAGCCATAAACAGGTCTTATATGCCAATACATACGGGTAAAATCATTACTGATCTGCGCAAACAACGGGACTGGTCGCAGACCGAGCTTTCCGATAAAAGTGGTGTATCCAGGGAGATGATCGGCAAGTATGAACGCGGGGAAGCCGTGCCTTCCATCGAGGCAGCTAAAAAAATCGCCGATGCCTTTGAAGTGTCCCTCGATTATCTCGTCGGCGAAGGCATCAACAGCAAGTTTGATAAAAAAACACTTAAAAGGTTCCAGGAGCTCGAGCACCTCGAAGAAGAAAAGAAAAAAATGCTCTACGATCTTATTGATACCTATATCCGCGATGCGAAGGCCCGCAAAGCCTATGCCTCCTAAAATGCTTAAACCTATGTATATGGATAATGCTTTGCCGATGCTTAGACTACCGAACATACGCACTTTATTCTCTCAAAAAGACCAGGAACTTAGCCAGGAGTTGGGAGATTTGCAGATTAATGATGTTAGGGAAGACATCGCTTTTCAAGCAACAACGAAAAGAATAAAAAATCAGGTTTTACTTGCTCCTATTTCATTTGGAGAACCTATTATAAAAGGACATCGTTCAGAACAAAAGACATATCCTCAAAGTTATCAGCATATGTTGGGACATGCAAAAGATGTTCTTGTCGTAACTGTTGATTTTCCATTTACCGGCAGCTCCGAACTATTCAGTTTCTCCCCTGATAACTTATCGTTTAGCAGCTCCGATACAAGAGTTCATCAGCCTGATTATGGCAACACTATTTCCATTGAAGTAGAAGTGCAACAACTCGATAAACTTACTGTTTTATCTATGGCAGAGGCAAAAATGAAAACAACCTTTTCACTCATAAACCAGATTAACCCACAAGCTCAGCAGTGGTCTGCAACAAAAGAACCAATGATCGATGCTGCCTTGCAAAAAAAGAGAGCTGAACTTGTAAGCTTTTATAGTTAATCTTTAGCTTTTAATCATGGATATTCAGTCCTTTCATGCCTACTATACTAAAAAGCCGCAACGATTATTGCGGCTTCTGATTATCTTTAAAAATTTTATTCCAATATACCTGTTTGTATAAACTTCTCAATATCATTGATTGTAATTGTAGGTTTTTGACTAACCTTTTCTCCTTTAAAAAAACGAACAATCGGGCTCATAAAATCAAAAGGTTCTTCTCCAACGTAAAACCGGGATAAATCTAACCGCTTTACCTCTATTTTAAAATCCTTGATCAAGGAAGAAAAAAATTCATCGACATCATCACCCTTTATTTCTAGGTTATAAAGCAAAGAAGTTTCTCTGCTAACATTTTGTGGGTTTATATCATATTTTCTTGCAAGGTATTCTTTTAAAGCATCCAAAGTAATATTATTGGTAAGCATACAATATGTTTTTTATTCATGGCTAATTCCCAATCTTATTAGGTATAGTCTCTAAATTACCCGATGGAACAAAACCTCCTGGTGCAGCTATCCTGTACGTGTCTCTTTTTTCTCCTGAAGTCATGTTTTGCCAATTTTCGTATAATACTTGCCCAATCGTTATATAGGCACCTATTCCTCCCCACGCACGTCCAATCTGACCACCAATTGAAGTTGCCTTTGGCAAAAGCTGTGGAAGTACTCTCGAAATAACTTTTGGTATCAATTTCCCAGAAATAGTTTTACCCGGAAATAGCCTTCTAAAAATAATTGATGATAATGACGTAAATTTTGAAGCACCCTCTGGAACAAAATTTCGTGGATATAACCAACGAGGAATCCATGGCTTATATACTAAGGGGGCGCCAGTCCCCAACATCCCAGGCCCTAACCATCCAGGGCCAGGACTTCCACCTTTTCTAGCAGTTACTGTTACAGGTGCCAATTCCTTCACCTTTGGCTTTGCCGTATCTAAGCCCAGAGGATCGATATAGTTCATGGGATTATTCAACACATAAGCATACGGGCTTTCGCTGTAATGTATAGCTGAGTTATCTGCTGTTAAATTTATTGGGCCTAATATCCGAAGAGCTTGGTTGACAGATTTTTTAACATCAGCGATAGCTTCCTCATCCTCTTCAGCGTCTTCTTGTCCCATTTCTTCCTTCAAAGCCTTATCAATTTCATTGTTATATTCATGCTCATTTAAAGGATCAGGAACATGCCATCTTCCTATCTGTGGATCATACATTCTTGTCCCATAATCTTCCCATTCCAAGCCACTACCGTCAGAAAATTCCTTATTCTGCAACTCTTTACCATTATACTTCATCTTGTTCTCGTAATAGAGCGGCTTAAGCGCGCGTGAGCTAATCCCGGTCATTTGGAGCCCGAACGGATAGTAATGCGTTTCCTCAAGTAAAGGCCCCGCATAATGATTCACCTTCAAATTATCAAAGAACACATTCCACCCCGGCGTTTCATTGCTCACCCAAATATACAAATATCCGCTTTTGGTGATGGGAAGGCCGGTATATGCCAGTAGTGGTTGTAACTGAGTTCCATTCAGCCCCGCATTGCCAACGGCAATGGCCCCGCTTTGAGGATAGGTATTGACATATTTTAACTGTTCGTCAAGCAAAATCCAATTGAGATAGGCTTTGGGCTTACCAGTGGTATTGGGATCGTTATTGGTCAGGAAGCTGTTCAACCCTCCATACACCGGGCTGCCCGAACCGCTCAGGTCGGTAACCGTTCCCTTGGCCCCTCCGGTCGCTGCCACCAGACCGCCCACCAGTGAATTGAGCACATCGTTGAATGAACTGTTCGGCGCAGGCGGAGTTCCGGTATTGGTATAATAATACTGGACGCCGATATCTATCCGGTCGCCGCTCATGACCTTCAACAGCAGCGAAGGGCCAACCCTTGGCCCATTGCCATTGAGCCGGGATACGCTGTCATTGGGATTGGTAAAGGTCACATCATTGGGATAGCTGGGGATCGACGACCGGGGATAGCCTGTTGTAGTGATATTATTGAACAGCACGCTTTCTGTTGAGCGGTAAGCTGCTTCCATCGAGGCCAGATATTGTGCGGTGTCCTTCTGCTGTGTGAGCACCACACGGGTATTACCCAGATGATCCTTTTCGAAGAAATCATACTCAAATCCATATTTTGTTGCTCCATTGGTATACTTATGGAATGCCCATCTTGCACGGCCTTCTTCATGACCGGCAAACTGCAAAGTATCATTCTGGTATACAAAGCTTCCGATATACGTCGTAGTGGTGGTTTTAGCAGGAACGGCCGTATTGTCGACCGTGGTCTTCAGCAGTTTATTGCCTGCGGCGTCATAAGTATAGCTGATCGTTCCTTTACCGGTAACCGTTACCTGCACCGGCAGGTTCAGGTGATTATAGGTTATGCTGCTGATGGATTTATTGTTGTCCAGGATAAGGTTTCCGTTGCCATTATAGCTGTAATCGTCACCGCTATTGATTCCGTCATGAAAATCCCCAAGCTTGGTATTGGGATCGTTCATTGCATCGGTTACCTTTGCCAGTTTATTGCTGTTGGCCTGATAGCTGTAGGTAAGCTGGTCTATAACCGATGACCCTCCTACCTTGAACCCCTTCTGGCTTTGGGACAGGATATTGCCATTGGCATCATAGCTGAGGTTACTGACGCCGAAGTTTATGTAGCTGCTGTCCCAGGCAGTACCGCTCGTGTTCTGTACAAAACGGGCGGCCGTCAGCCTGTTCACATTATCATAGGTAAAATCATATTTTCTGCCCACCCCGTCTCCCGCACTTTTCCATACTGTTCCGGTGATATTACCATTATACTGAACGGCTGAATAGCTGGTTGTTCCGGCCACTGAAGCGAATTTATCATAACCCAGCTCCATACCGAAATAATTGATGTTGCCGCCATTGGCAAGATATGTTTTATTTATCGTGGTCAGCCAGCCCCGGATATTGTACTCATAGGCCATGCTGTCGATGATATTGCCAAGATATTTTTTCTTCAACTGGCCGAGCTCGTTATAAGTATTCGTTGCTATCAATTGGTCGCTCCCCGCATTGTCGATATTTTCATTAATGGTGAGCAATCTTCCTGCTGCATCGTAATTCATCTTGGTAACTATCCTGTGGCTTTGGGTATTGGTTCCTGCTTTCTGATGATTCAGCAGGTTGCGCAGCGGCTTACCGCTGAAATCGTATTGGGTTATTGTTGTATCTTTTACACCTGTATAGTTGATGCCCTGGGTCTGGATCGCCCTACCCCGGTCGTCATAAAAATTTACTTCATATAAATACTGGCTGGCAGTGCCCAATACCTTTGTTTTGGAACCCGTGGCAAGGCCGCGCGTGATGTTGTATTGAACAATAGGTTGAGCATAGGCAGGGGATGCATTATAGCTGGTTATGAAATAGCTGCTGTTTGAAGTGTAGGTTGTATTTAAACTACTGATCAGTCCCGCGCCTGTTGCCCAACTGTAATCGTCGTAATAAGTTTGCGTAAGGACCTCATAGTTGCCGGCAGTATTGGGATAGCTGATGCTTGTGCCGGCCAGGTTCTGGTGATAGCTCCGGTTATTGGCATCTGTTAGCAGACCGGTCCTCCATGGCCTGTTGAGGCTGTCGTATTCTGTTACCATCCACTTGCCCGAAACCCGCAGGGCGGAATCCTGTGTCATCACTATCCTGTCCCTAGCATCATACACCATCCATTCTTCGCCCTTACCCGGCGTTTTTTTAATGATCAATCTTTTTCTTCCATCATATTCATACCTGAAACAAAGCTCATTGACCAGACTGGGTATGGAAGACGGATTCCAGGTACCTGCAGCCAGTAATGATTCAATGGCCCTGGGTTGCAATACAAACCTGAGATTATCCAGGTCATCATATACATAATAAGTACATAACCATCCTATATGGGCCGTGCCCGGGGAATTGGATAATTGCACTTTTTTAAGCAGTGTCTTTCCCTGCATATCCTGGTACTCCACTACCCGGTGGCCCTGTTCATCTGTAGTCACATTTTTATGCAGGCGGTTGGGTGCATACACGGAGGCAGAAACAGGAATGCTGCCGGGCGCATAAGCAATCGTCCATAATCTGACGCTGTCGCCGGCCGTATTCATGAGGTACTGCCTGTTCAATCCCCGGGTTGCACCTACCCAATTTTGACCGGGCGCATAGGTGGAAGATATCCTGTTCAGCGGCGATGGCTCATAATCTGTCTGCGCGTAATAATATTGTTCGTTGCTGAACTGGCTGCTGTTAAAACTGTTTTGTTCGGTGACGGCATTGGTTTTATAATTTCCATCGTCGGTGGCGGAAACATAAGGAAGATAGCCGACGGCCTCCCTGCCGAAAGGGTCATACATATTCAGGGTCACCAGGTCTTTTAGCAACGGCGTGCTTCTTTTGCTTACGGTTTGGATCAGCCTTCCCAGTCCGTCAAAGTATTGGGTAACCTGCTTTACATCGTTCGGATCGCTGAGTGCATTGGCAGCGCCTGTATCGGTTACAGCCGGTTTGCTGATATCCCGTATGCGGATAAAATTCAGGTCGGAGGAAGGAATGCCTATAATAACCTGGCAATTGTTGGTATATTCAACGTCCGTTCCGCAGGTCACTTTCCTCCGGAAATAAATGCCGGCGCTCAGGTTGCCCGGCGCATAGGCAATACCGGTAGCGCCAGAGATATTGGTAAAATTAGTACCATCTGTTGAACTCTGCCACTGGTAGCTGAAGCTTCCGCCACATGCACCTCCTGTTGCAGGATTGGCCGTAATTGTTCCGGGGCTTGTACCTGATGCCAATGTAATGCTGGAGGGAACAATAACTCCGGGAAATACCTGCGGATTTACCGTGATCGTTGATGTACTGCTGTTAAAGCTGACGCCATTGCTTGTAACAGTCACTCTGAAATAAGTTGTTGCCGGCAGATTTAATGGAGTGTAGCTGGTCGTTGTGGCGCCTGCAACCGGGGTCCATACACTGTTATCAGATGAATGTTGCCATTGGTAGGAATAAATTCCGTTGCCTCCGCTTACACCGGAGAGATTTAAGGCTCCGGGACTGCTGTTATAGTTGATCGTTACAGCAGCCGGGCTGATACTGCCGGGCACCAAAAGCGGGTACACATTCACGGTACAATATGAACTGTACAACGCGGCCCCATTGCTCGTTACAGCAACACGGTAATACGTGGTGGCAGTAAGACCGGTAGGAGTATAGGTGGTGTTTGTGGCTCCGCTGATGTTGACCGGGCTGGTAAAAGAGCTATTCAGGGAGCTTTGCCATTGGTAAGTATAGCTGCCGTTTCCACCGCTGACGCCCGACAGGGTCAAGGCGGCTGAATTAGTATTATAATTGATCGATTGAGTGGACGGGCTCACTGTTCCGGCCTGTAGCTGCGGATATACGGTGATGACGGCATTACTGCTATAAGCCTGCGCGCCATTGGATGTAACCTGCACACGAAAATAAGTGGTAGCCGTAAGATTTCCCGGAGTGTAGGTAGAAGCAGTGGCTCCGCTAATGGGGGTCAAACTCGTGCCGTTCGGCGAGCTCTGCCAGGCATAAGTAAAGGAGCCATTACCACCCGATACAGCGCCAAGTGTTAACAGGCCCGGGCTGGTATTGTAATTGATGTTTGCCGAGGCCGGTGAAATATTTCCGCCTGTCAATTGCGGATATACCGTTACCAGCGCGCTTACGCTGTAGACAGTAATCCCATTGCTGGTTACGGCAACCCTGAAATACGTTGAGCTGGTTAAGTTAACGGCAGTATAGCTGCCGGAAACAGCCCCGCTGATATTGGTCCAGTTCACATTGTCGGAAGAACGCTGCCACTGGTAGGTATAGCTTCCATTTCCACCTGACACGCCCGACGATGAGAGGCCGGCGCTGTTATTGTAATTAATGGTCTGGGAAGCAGGATTCACAACACCCGCTATCAACTGCGGATATACGAAAACGGTAGCACTGGAGGTATAAGCTGTGGAGGAAGAGGAAGTCTCGGTAACTTTCCGCCGGTAGTACCTGGTTTGAGTAAGCCCCGATGAAAATGATAAGTTCTGTCCTGTAGCGCCGCTGATATCACTGAAATTTACATTGTCCGTACTTTCCTGCCATTGATAGCTGTAAGAAGGAGAGCCGCAGGCGCCGCCGCTGGCCGCAGCGCAATTAATGGCCGCAGGCACTGTATTATAATTGATATTTTGACTGGGATTGCTGATCGTGCCTGCTGTAAGTGCGGAAGCAACGGTAACATTCAGTGTGGGATTATAGGTGGGCGATGTAGTGCTTAGCATTACAATACCATTGCCGCTGCTCCAGGTTACATGGATCTGGGGAAGCGGGGTTCCGCTGCTGCTTCCGTTGATGGTGCCATTGCTTACGGACCACACCATGTGCGTGCTGGAGTTCCAGTTCCCCGAAACCGTGTAGGTGTATTGCGTTCCGGCAACAACACAGGTTGGGCCGGTGATCACCATTTGCGATTTGCCTGTTTGCCAGAAACCGGCAACGGATAGCAGGAGGGTTAATATTTTTTTCATGAACGGTTTATAGGAGTTAAATGAATACAGTATCTAAAAAAAATGATGGGCAGCAGTTTGGCTATTCAACGCAAGTCCTGCCTGCGCTATAGAACCTGTTCGCTTAATAGCGCCTGCAGAAGGTGTTTGGGCAGCCACGTCAACCGCAGCAATATCCGAATATGCGATCGTGCCGGAACCCAGCTCAGTAACTACTCTCCGGAAATAGGTCGTCTGTTTGAGGATAAAAGAAAAACTAAGATGCTGACTGGTTGCTCCTTCAATATCGGTCCAGCTTATCATGTCTATGGATTCCTGCCATTGGTAGGAAAAACGGGGAGCGCAGGATCCGCCGGAAGCCGCCGAACAATTGAGATCAGCGGGCATTGCATCATAAAGTATCGATTGGTTTTTAACGGAGCTGTTGATCGCTCCACCGGAAAGGGGTGCAGTAATATTTACATCGAGTGTATAGTTTCCGGAGGATGAGGTCAGCGCCAGCTTTCCGGTTCCGGAGCTGTCCCACATCACCTGCACAAAAGCCAGCGGCCTGCCGTTAGGGGTACAATTATTACCCACATCCCTGATCACTCCGCCGCTGATGCAGACCTGCATGGCAGATGCGGAATCCCATTCACCGCCAATCGTGTACTGGTAAACGGTTCCGGGCAGAACACAGGACGGGCCGTTCACCGTTACCTGGCAATCCGCATGATCCGGATAAGCAATGCAAAGCAATGCAATAAATATCCCTGTAAATGTTGTTTTCCTGAACATATTATGAGTTATATTAAAAACCGGTTTGTTTGACATAGTGATACTGGATGGTCTTTACAATATTTCCATCCTGGTCTTTGATCCATCTTAACCTGCCGAAGGAATCATAGAAATAATAAGTGATGCGGTTATCCACATCGCACTGGCTTGTTATGCCGATCAGCGGGGCATAGGTATAAGTAGTCATCTGTGCAGTGGAGGGATATAATCTCAGTTCATCTATATAAGCAGCGCCTGTGGTCTGGCTGATGGAGAGGGTTGTACCGCTGGCTGTAATAGTATGCTCATAATAGGTCCAGCCATTAACGGTTTTACCTGTTTTGGAAGATCCCGAGCCTCCTGTTATAGTATAAGCGCCGCTCGTGCTCCAATATGAAATAATGTATACAGTTCCATTGGTTAAACCGGTTTTGCTTATACCTCCGGTCTGCATATTGTAGACCATGCCTCCGGTAGGCGCCGTACTATTAACGACCGGCGTGCCGGTAAACGTCCAGCCGCCTTTGCCATCGGCTTCGAAGGATGTATAAGCTGCATCCTGGTTGCCGGAAGCAGTAACATTGGCAACCGGTAAATGATTACCATAATCCCATATAATGGATACCGGCGATGCATTGCGGGCCCGGTATTCTTTGATATTAGCGGCATTGTCATAGGCGCTCAGCGTTATTGCCGGAATATAGCGGCTGTCGAACTGCAATTGCCCGCTTGTAACGTGGCCGGGTATGAAATCGGAAATGGGCGCGGTTATTTCAAGTTGCCTGGTATTGTCGGGTTTCAGAATACCCGGAGATAGTTGTTTATATACGGTGATTTGTGCATGCTTTACACCGGAAACGCTTGTACTGGTCTTCACTGAATCCCATTGTTCGATAAGTGATGCCTGCATATTATGCAGCAGCATGCTGTCCAGCACCGCATTGCCGGTATTCGTACCTCCCACAGGAATATAATCCGCAGGATATTTTTTTACCTGGATCAGCGTATCTCCCTTGCTGTCGACGGTAGTAGTTTTGGTTACCTGCTGATGGCGCAAATTGCCATAGGAATAGGTAATGACTTGTATGCTGTATTTGCTGGAATCATTTTGATCGTAGTCAGTAATGGTTTCAGCAGTAGGGTAATTATCGTCGGCTGTGAGGCTGTAGTTGGAAAACATCCAGTCCTGGGCCTTATCGGCAAGCTCGGGAGGTCCGGCCGGGCCATCTTCTACAATAACATCTTTTCCGACCAGACCTGCGGGACCATAGATCGTTTCGGGAAAAGCGGCAAACGTATACGCTTCTTTATGCAGAGGTTGATAAACCGGTAAGCCATTATTTCGGTATACCGTTTTGCTCTCAAGTTGTCCTCTTCTGTAAAAATAGCTTGTCAGCACCGGTCTGACACCACTGGCCGTAGTTAAAACATCCGGGTAATCGGTAAATGTATAAACTGTTTTGCCGGTATTATTAAGAGAATCGCCCTGATATTCTGTAACGACAGGATATACTACCGGTGTGGCATCAAAGGGTATAATATCAATAGTAGGGTTCGACAGGTAGGTTCTGACCCGTTTGGTTGAATTAATGGCGCCGCTAGGTCCTACGGGAATCCAATACCGGTAAGTTTGCTCGGTATTGAAATAATAATTGCTCAAAATATAATTAGCTCTTGCAGCATCATATTGATATGTTCTGACAACAGGGGCAGCGCCTGTTCCATCATAGCTGCTGATGGACCTGATGCGAAGCCCTCCCGACAGCTTAATATTATTGGAACCATCTCTGTACCGGTTGGTTTCATATTTAAAATCTGTATAGCCTCCTGTGGGGAAATAAATGCGCTTCAGCATGCAAGCCTGATTGTACAGCGTATCAGCTTCCCTGCCATTGGCTATGGAACTGCCGATCCACACCGGGTTACCATCCCCGCCATTGAGGGCAGTGATATAATCGATCTGCTGGCGGGGTATCAGGTAATCATTGGCCTTGCCATTATAAAAGCCCCAGTAATCCCTTTGCCTTGAAGTGGTATTAGGCAGCATTAAGGAATTATAATCGAAGCGGTATCTTTCTATAACGGATCCTGATTTGTCTTTTATTTGCAGTGAATCGAACCTTAACCGCTTGGTGCTGGCGTCAGTTCCCTGTTCAAAATAGCTTTGAAATGGCACTACTGTTTTCAATAACTGGTATTGTTTCACTGTATAATCATAGCTATATATCTTTATATCGGCCAGACTTTTATAACCGCTGATATCCTGCCTCGCGCTCGCAGAGAGATCAAATACCACCTTGCCATTCTTGTAATCTATTTCCTGCAATGTCTTCTCTGAAGTATAGGAATAGACCTCACCGATAGTGAGGGAAGCTACTGAATTAGCTGTGTAAACAGGAGCAGGGTATTGCTCAGTAGTAGCGCCAGAGGTAACGTGGTCATCTACTACCCAGGTATCCAGGACATCATGGTAGGTTTGGCCCGATTGCCCGGTATATAAAAATGAAACAGTATCTCTTTTATCGGCAGAGATGATCTTATCAAGCATCCAGGCGGTTTTCACCGTGGTGGCAATCCCTAATGTAGAGGTTTGCGTAATCTCCACATTGCTGCCGTACAGATATATGTTTCCCGCTTCATCAGTTATGGTAAAAGTCATGTTCGTTCCTGCAGTGTATTTTATGGAAATGGGGGCATAAGGTATTAAGGCAGGCTGATAACTATTGGTCCTGTCAAAGAAAAACTTTCCGCTTTTGCCAGGGAAACTGTAGGAGAAAATATCTGGTTCCCCGTCAATGTCATTAACCTCAGTGAGCTGGGCCAAATACAATTGTCCGTCCTCCGTATATGGGTTAATATCTGTTGATACTCTCATGATACCGGACAAAAATCCTGAATTCTCATCTTCCCTTGCTCCCATCATCCTGCGGGTAATCTCTCCTCCGGCGCTAAGCGCCCATCCTAAGCCTACCCAACTGGCCGCATCCGTAATTTTAATACCGGAAGCATGGTAGTCGATCGAAATCGGCACTTTGATACTACCTGCCTCGATTTGATAAACAGGGATGGAAATTTGAGGAAGGCCCGAAAAATAGGATACCGGATAGTCTCCGAATTTGCCCAGGGATGCAGAATTCGGAGCATTGGGAAACACCTGTGGCGTGAAAGGCGGATTGCTCTCCGATTGCCCGGGGACACGCATTGAGCATATCGCCAATAAAACGATTCCTATAATGTATCTGCCAAGATACATGCGCTTCTGTTTACGGATGATATCGCTGAACATTATATCTGTTTGTTTATAGTTAGAAATTATATCCGACCCGGAAAATGATTGATTGGGTTTTTGGTTTTTGATAATAACTGAGAAAATCCCATAGCAACTGCACCTTGGTCTTCTTGATCAGTTTACCCGGCAATGACATCATTTTTGATAAACCGATCAACCCGCTCTGTGTCCATGCACTCAGGGTGCTGATCTGCTGAACATTGCTGAACGGTTGCTGATAATTGTATTCAAAACCTCCGCTTATATAAAAATTGCCTTTGAATTTAGCATCTATGAAGCTGCGCACACTGGCCCCTTGGCCGGTTACTTTAATGTGGCTGATCGGCTGGCCCCAGCCGATTTTGAAACTTGAACCCACACCAAGGGTTATGCGATTATCAAGTTTATATCCAAGCGATAGGCCGATGTCGGAATAACTTGGCAGGTAGTTAGTGCCGCGAGTTGTCTGAAGATTGGCGCCCAGCTCAAGGCGTTTTAGGAAAGATTTGGTCTTGTTGGTTTGAGGAGTAAAATCGGGCATGTCAATATCCCCGCTCCCTCCCCCCAATTTGGTTAGTTTTTCTTTGAATGCATCGAGCTGC
>CAYYZJ010000008.1:0-2373 GCA_964475615.1 uncultured Flavitalea sp.
CTCTTGTGCCCATTGACACAGGAATGAATATCATTAATTGAATTTATCGCTTTCAGCACACCGTTGATGCCATATAATATTCTGGTAGTATTGCATCCAAGCCAGTTTAATAATTCCAACATCAGGTTATAGCGATGTAAGATCTGTGTAGTTGATATTGTCTGCCCATCAAAGCAAATAGGTTCGTGATGCGCGATCCTGTTTCTGATGTCATTAATTTTTGTCAGCTCTTTGAATACCCGTTTATGATTTATTCCTTTCGGGCGATTAGGAAAAATTTCGAGTAATGTGCTTCCGGCAGCGGTGAATTCCTTCTTGGCAAACTGGTATCTCCAGAATCCGAAAGATAACCTTGCGATTAATCTGTCATGCGTATATCCCGCACCCAGGTCTTGAATCGCTTTGTGTACTGCATAAAATGAATCTTCGCATCCCGAAGAAGATTCCAAACAGCCACCGGGGCCGACAGCGTCTTCCAGCCAGGTAGCTCCTTTTAAGCTGGTATAATGCCTGTCGATGGAGTTTCTTAATACTACTTCTAAAATGCTGAGAATGCCGTATACTTCCTGCGATAATTTTATATTCGCTCTATATAATTTCAAAGCATTGCGCTTGTTCCCTGCACATGCAGTTAAATACCTGAGAAACCTGGATTGAGAAACCGCTGTATGCAATTGGGAGTTAGGCATTAAAAAAAATTTCAAAAATTATTTATTATTTGTTTTTAAAATACTTACCTTTGTATTGTATCCCTGCGATGCCGCTGTTTAACTCAGGTTATTCAAGTTTGCAGGTAAGTTTTTAAAGGGCCAATTTGGCCCTTTTTGTTTTTGTGAATCTTTTCCGAAATTATAATAAGCGGAGTGAAATGCATAGCGTGATAACACGCTTAATCTTCAGGCTAAAACACTTCCAAAAGAAGGGAAATACTACTTTGTTTCTATAACGATCGATGCTGATCGCAATCCATCCGCTTCCGCAACCAGACTGATGCGCCCTGTTTTTCCTTTAGGCCTCAGGATGGCAAGACAGCGCCCATGAAAACTGCGCTTTACCGGCTGCCTGAAGCTCGATATATCCGTTGGACTGGCATTGCCCACTGCAGCCAGCTCACCTGCGCCTTCAACATGAAAGCGCACAGGAACCTCAGCGTCAGGAACCAGATTGCCTTTTTCATCGATGATTTCAACAGTAACATAAGCAAGATCATTGCGGCTGGCTTTAAGCTGCTGCCGGTCTGCTTTTAACTTTATGCTTTTTGCAGGGCCAGCGCTGATAAGTTCAGTAGAGACCATGGCTTTTCCGTTTTGCATGCCAATGGCCCTGAGCGTGCCGGCTTCATAAGGCACTGTGAATTTCACCCTGAACTTGGTGCTGTCGGGCACTGTTTTTTCGGCTATGATCTTTCCGTTGAGTTCGAGGCGCACGGCAGGATAACGTGTGAATACCGATACTTCCAACGGAGTTCCTTCATTACCCGTCCATGTCCAACTGGGCCATTCATTGGGCCATCCCCAGCCGCTTACTTTTTCGGTGCGTCCTTGCGGTATTGGTTCATGAACCAGCATGTTTATTTTGCTTCTTCCCCAAACCACATCGCGGTAATAGGATTGCGGTTTTTTGCCGCCGATGAGATCGATATCGCCGCACCATGCATTGAACCAGGGCCATTCCGGTGCGGAGCCGTCTTTTTCATTATCGAGCACGGCATGGCCTATTGCCGCTTCGCCTATATAATCCATGCCCGTCCAAACAAAATCGCCGATCACCCAGGGATATCTTTCGCTGGCCAGCCAGTTCTCGTAGATCTGATAAGGAAAGGATTCTGTGCCGACCATGATGCGGGCAGTATATTTTTTATGATCCGCTTCATATTCCTGCAGCATATAATTATAGCCGCATACATCGAGCAGGGCAAAGGCAGGGGCTGAATTATCCCAAACAAGACCGGGATTGTCCCAGAAAAGGCAGATGGCTTCTGTTACCGGGCGCGTTGGATCGAGGCGGTGCACTTCATCCCGCAATTGCTTGGCAATGGCAAGCCCCGATGAATCGGCGCGCTCCTTGATCTCGTTGCCGATGCTCCAGATGATCACGGAAGGATGATTGCGGTCGCGCAGCACCATAGCATCTATATCCTGCTTCCAGCATTGATCGAAATACAGATGATAATCATCCGGGTTCTTGGGCTTCCGCCACATATCGAATGCTTCATCGATCACCAGCATGCCGAGACTGTCGCAGGCATCGAGGAATTGACGCGAAGGCGGATTATGGCTCGTTCTGATGGCATTGAACCCATACGCTTTCATGAGCTCAACCCTCCGCTGTTCGGCACGGTCGATGGCGGCCGAACCCAGCGGGCCGTTATCG
>CAYYZJ010000009.1:0-5767 GCA_964475615.1 uncultured Flavitalea sp.
CACCGATAAATCAGCTTCTTAAAAAGCAAAGCGATCAAGATGTCAAAGAGCTTTTATATAATCAATTGAAAATCTTTTAGTTTAAACGGGACACTACTGATTCAAGACATTGAATGACTACAGCCAGCCTCGCCTGGTGGAATATTATGATGACAATCCCTGCGAAAACAGATTGTACGACATGCGGAGAATGGTTTCCGGAATGGCGCTGAATGAGGTGGTCGTATCGGGATACGGCGCTGCGAAGAAAAAGGATCTGGGCGTCAGGATAGAAGCCAAATACCTGGTCGGTGAATACGATATCCTTATCCTCAGCGCCAAAGAATCCACCGGATTGAAAACATGGTTAACCGAAAACGGATACAAGATCCCCGACGGAGCGGAAGAAGTGCTGGATCCTTATATTAAAAGCAATCTGAAATTTTTTGTGGTAAAGGTTAATGAAGCAGAGAAGAAAAAACTGCCAGGCCATTTTTTAAGACCCATCCAGATTGCATTCAGCTCACCGCGCTTCATGCTGCCCATTCGCCTGGGCATGGCCAATGCCGATGGCGACCAGGATATGATCGTATATGCATTTACCAAAAGAGGAAGGATAGAATGCACCAACTACCGAACGGTTTCATTGCCTACCGGAAAAAAGATACCGCTGTTTGTACAGCAAAATTTCCAGAATTTCTACGCCAATCTTTTCCAGCATCAGTGGACTGAAGAAGGAAAATCGGTGGCCATGCTGGAATACGCCTGGGACGTGAGCCCTAAAAATTATCTCAAATGCGATCCCTGTGTAGCTGCCGCTCCTTCTGTAAAAGACCTGGTGCAATCGGGCGTGTGGTGGATCCGCCGCGACTGGAATAATTATGATAACGACGATGATATCACCGATCCCGGTTCAGACCAGGTGTTTTTCACGCGCATGCACATACGCTATAACCGGAGCGCCTTTCCGCAAGACCTGATGTTCCAGGAAACGGCAAACGCCGAAAACTTCCAGGCCCGTTATATCATCACCCATCCGGCCACTGGCGATTTCAGTTGCGAGGCAGGAAAGAAATACCTGGCATCGCTCAGGCAAAGGCGCAGGGAAGAAATGGAAATGCTCACCCGCCTTACCGGCAAAGGATATAACGACTGGGATATGGTGATGAATACGGAAGAAGAGAAAAATCTTCCTGCAGAAGAGCATTATGCTTCGGTCATTACCGGAAAGCGCAATGGCAGCGAGGCTGTTCTGATTGCCGCCGTCGGGGCGCTGATCCTGATTTCACTGACAAGGTTCAGGCGATCGTGAAATGATGTAACTTTGCCAATGATGACAACTACAGCAACGATAAAACAATTTGTGATCAGGATCATCAAATCCATATTCATCCGGAAAAAAGATTGCTGCAAATAATCGCCTTAGGACGAAACCGGACAATTTTTGTATCAAAACCGGACAGCTGCATTTTTATCATTTATCTTATTCCATTGATTTTTAGGCGATAGAAACTTGGCTTTTTTTTCGCTTTACGATCAGGCCTGCTCCTGCATGCAGTCCATATTGAACATCATAAAGGAATAAGAATGCTTAAAAATTATTTCAAAATTGCCTGGCGCAATCTGCTCAAAAGTAAAATCTACTCGCTCATCAATATCGTTGGCCTGGCAACCGGCATGGCCGTGGCCTTACTGATCGGATTATGGATCTGGGATGAGGTTTCCTTCGACACCTATCATGCCAATTATGGCAGGCTGGCGCAGGTGATGAATACAATACACAATTCCGGCCAGGAGCCTTTTACGGCTAATGCGGTTTCCCTTCCGCAGGAACCGGAATTGCGCAATAGATATGGCGACAATTTCAAGTGTGTGGCATTGACGGCCTGGACTTCCGAGCATATACTGGCTGCGGGCGACAAAAAAATATCCGCTCAGGGAACCTGGGCGCAACCCCAGTTCCCGGTTATGTTCAGCCTACGCATGCTGAAGGGAGAACAGACTGCGCTGAAAGATCCTTCCTCCATCTTGCTTTCGGAATCCCTGGCCAAAGCGCTGTTCGGCAATGCCGATCCGCTTGGTAAAATAATCAGGCTTGACAATAAGGTTAACCTGAGCGTGAACGGTGTTTATGAAGACCTGCCTTATAATACCAGCCTCCACGATATAAAGCTCCTGATGGCCTGGGATAAATATCTTACCACGGAAAACTGGCTGAAGGATGCGCAGGTAAATTGGGATAATCATTCTTTCCAGATGTTCGTGCAACTGAACGATCATGCCGATATCGATAAAGTAAACGATAAGATCAGGAATATCATCAACCCGCATTTGCCACAGGGCCAGGGTAAAGAATATGTATCCCTGCACCCGATGAACAAGTGGCATCTGTACAGCGATTTCAAGAACGGGAAGGAAGCCGGCGGCCGCATCCAGTTCGTATGGCTGTTCGGCATCATCGGCGTGTTTGTGCTTTTGCTGGCCTGCATCAATTTCATGAACCTTTCCACCGCGCGAAGCGAAAAGCGCGCAAGGGAAGTGGGCATACGCAAGGCCGTCGGCTCGGTGCGCGGGCAGCTTATCAGTCAATTTTTGAGTGAATCCGTTATGGTAGCCTTTCTGTCGCTCGTGCTGGCCATTATCCTGGTACAGGTTTCACTTCCGTTTTTCAATAATATTGCCGACAAAAGGATGTCCATTCCATGGGCCAATCCTGTTTTCTGGTCAATGATACTGGGCTTTACTTTATTTACCGGTCTTGTGGCCGGAAGCTATCCTGCTTTTTATTTATCCGCTTTCAATCCGGTAAATGTGCTGAAAGGAACTTTCCGGGCAGGGCGCTTCGCTTCCATTCCAAGAAAAGTGCTGGTGGTAATTCAGTTCACGGTTTCTGTTACGCTCATCATCGGAACCATTATCGTGTTCCGCCAGATACAGTTTGCCAAGAACAGGCCCGTTGGCTATACGCGCGAAGGATTGATTACGGTGATGATGAACACGCCCGATCTTTTTGGTCATTATGAAGCGCTGCGCGGCGACCTGCTGAAAACCGGCATGGTGGCTGATATGGCTGAATCTTCAAGTCCGTCTACCGGCTTATGGAGCAACCAGATCGGATTCGATTGGGAAGGCAAGGATCCGAATACTGTTCCTGATTTCGGCACCATTGCCGTTACGCATGATTTCGGGAATACCATCGGCTGGCAGATCAGGGAAGGGCGCGATTTTTCAAGGAATTTCCCAACCGATTCCATGGGGATCATCCTGAATGAAGCTGCAGCAAAGGTTATTGCTTTTAAGAAACCCGTTGGGCAGATCGTTAAATTCAACGATAAAAAATATACCGTTGTCGGCGTGGTAAAAGATATGGTCATGGAATCGCCCTATCAGCCCGTCAGGCCGACCGTATTTTTAATGAACTACGACTGGGCGAATGTGATCACTGTAAAAATAAAGCCGAATGTCCCGGTGCGGGATGCGCTGGCGAAAATTGAGCCGGTATTTAAAAGATACAATCCCGGAAGCCCGTTCACGTATCAGTTTAACGATGAAGAGTATGCGAAAAAGTTTTCCGATGAAGAACGGATCGGCAACCTGGCCGGCGTGTTCGCTTCACTGGCCATCTTCATTTCCTGCCTGGGCTTATTTGGGCTCGCTTCTTTTGTGGCCGAGCAAAAAACAAAAGAGATCGGTGTGCGCAAGGTGCTGGGCGCATCGGTATTCCATCTCTGGAAAATGCTCTCCACCGATTTTGTAATGCTGGTCATCGTATCCTGCCTGATCGCCGTTCCCATTGCCTGGTATTTCCTGAACCAGTGGCTGCAGCAGTATTCATACCGCACAGATATATCATGGTGGATCTTTGGCATTGCTGCAACAGGAGCGCTTGCCATTACTTTAGTAACAGTGAGCTATCAGGCCATCAGAGCGGCAATGGCCAATCCGGTAAAGTCGCTGAGAACCGAATGAAAATAATGTGCGGATATGCGAATGGCTGATGTGCGAATTATAGATCCTATCCGTGCAACATATACCATTTGATTGCGTCATTTCAAAAGCATGTGCTCATGATCAAGAACTATTTCAAGATTGCCTGGAGAAATCTTGTCTGGAACAAGGCCCATTCTTTTATCAATATCAGCGGGCTTTCCACCGGCATGGCCGTAGCCATGCTGATCGGCCTGTGGATATATGATGAAGTTTCCTTCGATAAAAATTTCGGGCACTATGACCGCATTGCCAAGGTCATTCAGAATGTTACCAATAACGGGGAGGTTCAGACCTGGATGAGCGTGCCTTATCCGCTGGCGGAAGAGCTGAGAAAAAATTACGGGAGCGATTTTAAACAGGTGGCGCTTGCTTTTAATTTTGGCGATCATCTGCTTACCTGCGGAGATAAAAAGCTGACCAGGAACGGAGCTTATTTTGAAAAAGGCGCTGCTGAAATGTTTTCTCTTCAAATGCTTCGCGGCGCCCGCAGCAGCTTCGACGATCCTTCTTCCATACTGCTTTCCGAATCAGCGGCCCGCGCTTTTTTCGGCGATGAAGATCCGCTGAATAAGGTGATAAAAATAGATAACCTGCTTACAGCAAAAGTGGCCGGCGTATACAAGGATTTCCCGTATAACTCCTCGTTTGCCGGGCTCAGCTTCATATCCAACTGGGATCTTGTTTACAATGGCACCGACTGGATAAGGACGATGACAGACCCCTGGAGGCCGAATGCATTTACCATATTTGTTGAATTGAACGATCATACCGATATGGCTGCAGTTTCTGCAAGGATCAAAGATGCCAAGCTGAAAAGGGTCAATGCGCAGCTCGCCAAAAAGAAGCCGCAGCTTTTTTTGCAGCCCTTGAGCCAATGGCATCTGTATTCAGAATATAAAAATGGGGTGAATACAGGAGGCGCTATCCAATACGTGTGGATGTTCGGCATCATCGGCCTGTTTGTGCTGCTGCTGGCCTGCATCAACTTCATGAACCTTTCCACGGCCCGCAGTGAGAAAAGGGCAAAGGAAGTAGGCATACGCAAAACGGTCGGATCGCTGCGCAGGCAGCTCATCCTGCAATTTTTCAGCGAATCATTGCTCACTGTTGTGTTTGCTTTTTTGCTGGCACTGGGAATAGTGCAGCTCTCGCTTCCGTTCTTTAATGAGATGGCAGATAAGAAAATGTCCATTCCCTGGGGTAATCCTTTCTTCTGGCTGCTGGCGCTTGGCTTTACGGTCATCACCGGATTGATTGCCGGAAGCTATCCTGCATTTTATCTTTCTTCATTCAGGCCGGTGAAAGTATTGAAAGGAACTTTCAGGGCCGGGCGGCTTGCCTCCATTCCGAGAAAGGTATTGGTGGTATTGCAGTTCACTGTTTCCGTTACACTCATCATCGGCACCATCATCGTGTTCAGGCAGATCCGGTTTGCCAAAGACAGGCCGGTAGGATATAACCGCAATGGCCTTATCAGCATTCCTCCCGGCAATCCGGAAATACATAAACATTTTAATGCAGTTGAAAACGAGCTCAGGCAAAGCGGGGCTATTGTGTCGATGGCGGAATCGGGAAGTCCCACAACGGGTGTATGGAACAGCACCAGCGGACTGGACTGGAGCGGAAAGGATCCCAACCTGTCTGTCGATTTCGGCGTGGTGAGCGTGTCTTTCGATTACGGCAAGACCATCGACTGGAAGATCAAGGAAGGACGCGATTTTTCAAGATCATTTGTTTCGGATTCATCGGCGCTGATCCTGAATGAAGCAGCCGCTGATTATATGGATTTGAAAAACCC
>CAYYZJ010000010.1:0-7101 GCA_964475615.1 uncultured Flavitalea sp.
CCGAATTCCGTATTGACGCCTGTTTTCACGATCACTGCCTTGGCCTTTCCGCTGACGACGTTGGTACCCATAAAAAGCATATTGATCCTTTCGGCAACGCGCAGTGGGCGGTTCAGCACAGCGCATTTTTTTTCGGCGGGAAAAGTTTCGCCGGTAAGGGAAGCTTCATTGGTGAACAGGTCTCTCGATTCCAGCAGCCGGCAATCGCCCGGCACCATATCGCCGGCGCTGAGCAGCACAATATCGCCGGGCACGGTCTGTTCCAGCGGAACGGTCGTTTCTTTTCCGTCGCGCATCACCCGGGCATCTACCTTTACCATATCCAGCAATTTGCGCACTGCCGTCGACGCTCCTTTTTCCTGAAAAAAACCAAGCGCCGCGCTGATGAGCACAATGCTCAGGATGATCAGGGCATCGCTGTGTTCGCCCAGGAAAAAAGAGAGGATAGCCGAAGCCACCAGGATCAGGGTCAGCGGCGTTTTGAACTGGTTGAGCAAAAGCATGAATGTGCTTTTGCCCGCCGAACCGCCCAGCTTGTTATAGCCCGCTTCCTTCAGCCTTTTTTCTGCTTCTTCCGTGCTGAGGCCGTCCATGCCGGTTTTCAGCTCATTCAACAGGGCAGCTTCTTCGCATTGATAATATCGGGCATTTGAGGCAGGCATCCGGTTGGTGTGATTAAGGGTTCAAAATAGCAGCATCCTTTTTTCAATCTGCATGATATCGATCATCGGGCCGGATGACCGGCGTCATGCTTTCGTAGCATTGACATAAGTCATATTTGCTTCCTTCACAGGTCATATAAATCCGGACTATAGAACCGTTTCTTTGCAATTATAATAAGTATTGATGAGCAAGATTTATTTTCATATCGACAAAGAGGATACGGTTGAAAGCATTCAGCAAAAATTTTCCAATGCATATCCTTTTTTGAGGATCGTTTTTTTCAAAGATAAGCCCGGAAAAGAACCGGATGCCTGCTTTTGCCATGATGTAAAAATGAAGGAGATCAAACCCCATTTTAAACCAGGGGATCTGGATATTTCCGATACCATGACCGTGGATGAGCTTGAACACAACATATATAACCAGTTTGACCTGCTTGCGCAGGTTTCCAGGAGGAGCGGCAATCTCTGGCTGGAGACCACCATGACCGATCACTGGACATTGAAAGAACAGAATGATCACGGCAGGGAAATCTCATCCGATCATGAATATTTCCGGGATATTCCTTATCCCTGCTGATTAATACAGCAGGTTGTTCAGCTTCTCGATATTGCTGATATGGATCTTCCCTTCCCTGATCTCAATTAATTTTTCCGATTTGAAATCGCTCAGCGTACGGATCAGCGATTCCGTGGCGGTTCCCACGTACTGGGCTATATCTTCCCGGGAAATATCGAGAGCCGCCGACCGTTCGTTGTTCTTGTGGAATTTGGAGTGGATGTCGACCAGCGCCCTGGCAACCCGTTTCCGCAATGAGCCATAGGCCAGGTTCAGCAGGCGCTCTTCTTTTTCCTTCACATTCTGCGCAACCAGCCTGATGAACCGGGAAGCGATACTCATATCGTTGAACACCAGGGCCGTGAACTCATCCCGTGGAATCTGCGCCAGCTCTGCATTTTCAAGCACCTGGGCGCTGTCTTCATACGACTTGTTCTCCAGCAAAGGCATATACCCGATAAAATCGCCGGCGGTATAAAGATTGGTGATGTATTCCTTGCCGTCTTCGTGCAGGCGGTAGGCCTTCACCTTTCCGCTCTTGAGATAATACAGGTATTTCGGCCTTTTGCCTTCCGAATACAGGCTGGCTTTTTTCGACAGCTCTATGGTTTCATAATTTTCCAACTGCATATTCAGCAATCCGGAAGAGCGCAGGTCTTCTATCATTTCCGATGCGCCTTTTTCACCAGCCGGATACTGGGAATGCAGGATATCGTATTTCTTGAGCCTGGTGTCGATGGCGTTCAGCAATTCGATATCGTCAAAGGGCTTGGTGATATAATCGTCGGCGCCCATGCCCATGCCTTTGCGGAAATCGGATCTTTCCGTTTTGGCGGTAAGAAAAATAAAGGGGATATTTTCCGTTTCCGGATTTTTTTTCAGCAGGTGCAATACGCCGTACCCGTCGAGCTCCGGCATCATGATATCGCAGATGATCAGGTCTGGTTTTTCCTTTAATGCCAGCTCCACTCCGCGTTTGCCGTTTTCTGCAGTAAGTGTTTTATATCCGGCGAGAGACAGGATCTCGGCTATGTTTTCCCGGATTTCGTTATGATCGTCGATAATGAGCAATGTGCGCATGATTTTATGAAATTATTTAAAACTTGGGAAATGGCAATACCGGATCATTGAGAAAAATCATTTTCCGTCCTGAACCTGCTCATTCAACGGCCGGCAGCCTGCCACTATTTTCGCCGGGATTCTTATGGAAAAACTCATCGAAAAAACATTGACCTGTTTTCATTGCGGCGAAACCTGCCATTCCGGTACGATCGTATCGGACGAGCATGTATTCTGCTGCGAGGGATGCAAAATGGTCTATCAACTGCTCAACCGGAACGGACTGTGCGATTATTACAGCCTGAACCCGCAGCCCGGCGCCAACAGGAAGCAGGCGGTCCGGAACGACAAGTTCAGTTTTCTCGACGATGAAAAGATCAGCCGGCAGTTGATCCGCTTCAGCAATGGGTCGGAAACGCACGTGCAGTTTTACCTTCCGCAGATCCATTGCAGTTCCTGCCTTTATCTCCTCGAGAACCTGCATAAGCTGGATGCAGCGGTCATTTCCGGCAAGGTCAATTTCCCACGCAAAGAGGTCAGTATCATATTCGACCGGAATAAAACCTCACTGCGAGGCATAGCCGAACTGCTGACGGGTATCGGCTATGAGCCCTATATCAGCCTGCATGATGTTGAACAGGCCCGGCCGCGCATTAAAAAAACACTGATCTACCAGTTGGGAGTGGCGGGGTTTTGCTTTGCCAACATCATGCTGCTGAGCTTTCCGGAATACCTGGGACTGGAAACGACGGAAACCAGTCTGCGCCCCGTTTTCCGGCTCATCAATTTTATGCTGGCCCTTCCCGTATTGCTCTTCAGCTCCCGTCCTTTTTTTGAATCGGCCTGGAACGGACTGAAAAATAAATTCCTCAATATCGATGCGCCCATCGCGCTGGCCATCCTGGTTACCTTCGGCAGAAGCGTGTATGAAATCGTATCCGGAACAGGGGCCGGATATTTCGATTCGATGTCGGGCATCGTTTTCCTGATGCTGACAGGAAGGATTCTGCAGGACAAGACCTATCAGCAATTATCGTTTGAACGGGACTATAGCTCCTATTTCCCCATTGCCGTTACCGTGCTGAAAGACGGAAAAGAAAAAGCCGTTGCGTTGCCGGATGTTCGTCCGGGCGATACCCTCATCATTCACCATGAAGAATTGATCCCTGCAGACGGCATACTGACCAAAGGCAAGGCCATGATCGATTACAGTTTTGTTACCGGCGAATCCCTGCCGGTATTGAAAGAGATCGGCGAGCTGGTTTATGCAGGAGGAAAGCAAACGGGCCCGAATATCGAGATGCTGGTGATCAGGGAAGTGGCCCAGAGTTACCTGACCAGCCTCTGGAACCGCGACAATGCCGCTGAAAAAAAGCAAGCTCATATTTCTTTCGTTCACCTGCTCAGCCGGTATTTTACGTATGCCGTACTGGCGATCGCGTTATTGTCGGCCGCATACTGGTGGCTCCATGATCCGGCAAGGATATGGAATGCGGTTACTGCGGTGATGATCGTGGCCTGCCCCTGCGCCTTATTGCTGTCCTCCACTTTCACCAATGGGAATATTTTAAGGATACTGGGAAGAAATCATTTTTACCTGCGCAATGCACAGGCCATCGAGGATCTCGCTTCTGTCGATCATCTTGTGTTCGACAAAACAGGAACGCTTACTTCCACCAGGCAGCAGGATATCGTGTATGAAGGCCGGCCGCTATCGCCAAAACAGCTCGATGCCGTCGGGGCGCTGGCCTGCCAGTCGAACCATCCATTAAGCATGGCGCTGGCTGCGCATATCGGCGGCAGGTTTCAAACCAATATCACGGAATACCGGGAGATGCCCGGCCAGGGCTTATCCGGCAAAGCCGGCGATGATCTGGTTGCCATCGGCTCCCGGAAATTTATTTCGGGATCGAAGGGAAAAGGCACACGTGTTTATATCGGATGGAATAATGAACCCTGGGGCTGCTTTATTTTCCGGAATCATTATCGCCATGATCTCGGTTCAATGATCCGCAGGCTTCGCGGCCATTATAACCTGTCCGTTGTTTCAGGAGATAATGCCGCCGAAAGCATCAACCTGAAAAAATTATTCGGAACCCAAGCCACGCTGCTTTTTCAGCAAACCCCGCAACACAAGCTGAACTATATCAAAAACCTGCAGGCCAGTGGCTATAAAGTGGCCATGATCGGCGACGGCCTCAACGACGCCGTGGCGCTGCGGCAAAGCGACGTGGGCATTGCCGTTGCAGAGGATTGCAACAATTTCACTCCGGCCAGCGATGCCATTCTTGAAGCCGGGCAACTGGCCAGGCTTCCTGCATTCATAACCTTGTGCAGGGCCAATAAGAAGATCATCATGGGCAGCTTTGTTTTGTCCATTGCCTATAATGTTATCGGATTATTTTTTGCAGTGCAGGGAAGCCTGTCGCCGCTGGTGGCAGCCATTCTCATGCCTTCGAGCAGCCTGAGCATCCTGCTGGTCACATTCGGGCTCAGTAACCTGGCTGCAAAATGGCTGAAGCTATAAATCTTTTTTATGTACAGGCTTTTCTCCATCATCGTATTGACAGCGCTGGCATCGTGCAGGCATGAAAATATTATTCATCCCTATAAAAAAGATATTGTTGAAACGGTATACGCTTCCGGTAAAATATTTTCGGGGAATGAATACAATGCGTATGCATTAAGCAGCGGAACCATCATCAAAAAAATGGTAAAGGAAGGCGACACGGTAACGAGAGGACAAATACTCTACGTTATTAAATACGACGGCCCTGCCGCCAGGCTCGATGCGGCGCGAAGCAGCTATAATAACGCACAATCCAATCTTTCCCGGCAGTCGCGGATATTGAATGACCTCCGGCTGTCCATGCAAAATGCAGAAACGCGATTCGCCAATGATTCGCTTCAGTATATACGGTTAAAGAGGCTGATGGAACAGGGCATCGGCATGCAAAGCAACCTCGACAATGCAGCGGCCATGGCCGGAGCTTTTATCCGGAATATGCTCACATACGTGGTGAGCTTTACGTTGCTGGTAGTGGCGGGGTTCGGCATTTACAATATCATGACCATGACCATCAACAGCAAAATGAAAGATATTGCCATACTGAAAGCGCAGGGCTTTGCCCGAAAGGATATTGTTCAAATCTTTTTATCGCAATCGCTGATCATCGGATTTATCGGAGCGCTTACCGGCATCGCGCTGGGCTATATCCTGTCGTATTCCTTATCGAGGGTTCCTTTTCCGGAGAATGAGGAAATTGCCTGGAAATTTTTTCCGGTACTGTTCAAGCCCGGATATTATTTTTTTGGCGTGCTGTTCGGCGTGATCACTACTTTCTTCGCAGGGTTCCTTCCTTCGGTAAAAGCATCGCGCGTTGATCCGGTGGCTATATTAAGAGGATAAAATTATTATCATGAGTGAAGTCCTTAAAGCAGAACATCTCAACAAATATTTTTATGAGCCCGATCGTTTTCAGGTGCTGAAGGATGTTTCGTTCTCGGTCAACGAAGGGGAGTTCGTAACGCTGATCGGCAAATCGGGAAGCGGGAAGTCCACCCTGCTCTACCTCATCAGCACGCTCGACACGGATTATGAGGGCGCCATCACCATCCACGGCAGAAAGCTTACCGGCGAAACCCAGAATGCACTTGCCCGGTTCAGGAACGAAAATATAGGTTTTGTTTTCCAGTTCCATTTTCTGCTGCCCGAGTTCACCGCCCTCGAAAATGTCATGATCCCTGCACGCAAGCTCGGCAGATATGGTTTTGATGAAATAAAAGAAAGGGCAATAGACAAATTGAAGATAATGGGCATGGATTCATTTGCCAACAAGCCCTCGGGCAAACTATCCGGAGGCCAGCAGCAAAGGGTGGCGATTGCCAGAGCGCTCATCAACGATCCCCTCATCATCATGGCGGATGAGCCTACGGGCAATCTGGATAGCGCCAATTCAAAAATTGTATTCGATATTTTCCGCAATCTCGCCCGCAGCCAGGGCAACACCATCATTACGGTAACGCACGATGTGGATTTTGCCCGTCAGTCCGACCGCTCCATTGAATTGGTGGACGGCAGGCTGGCCCAGTGATCTTTATTGAAGGCATAATGCCGGCGGTTAAACAGCACATGATTAAAATCATCCCGCCTTTTAATCCATATCATATACCATTCTTCATTGCCGGAATATTTTTGATCGACCAATATGCAGTATATGAGCGTAATTATTGTACTGTTAATCGCAAGCCTTTCCGTTTCGGCTGTTTTTCTTGCTGCTTTCATGTGGAGCGTGAAGCATAAACAGTTCGATGATGATTTTTCGCCGCCCAGGCGCATCCTTTTCGATGACGAAAAAAAATAAAAACCCAAAAATCCCAATACATGCAGGTGGAGCAATTTTATTACGACAACAAGACAGTGAAATGGTTCGGATATGCCGTATTGTTCTGGGGCATCGTAGGCATGCTGGCCGGCCTTTGGGCAGCGATTGCCTTATATTATCCCGCCATCAACCTGGGCATACCCGCCACTACTTTCGGCAGAATGCGGCCGGTGCATACCAATGCCGTGATCTTCGCTTTTGTAGGCAACGGCATTTTCATGGGAGTATATTATTCCCTGCAACGCCTCTGTAAGGCCAGGATGTTCAGCGACGTGCTCAGCAAGATCCATTTCTGGGGATGGCAGCTCATCATTGTTGCCGGCGCCATCACCCTGTGGGCCGGCAAAACTACCGGTAAGGAATATGCGGAGCTGGAATGGCCGCTCGATATTGCCATTGCCGTGGTATGGATCATTTTCGGCATCAATTTATTCGG
>CAYYZJ010000011.1:0-4533 GCA_964475615.1 uncultured Flavitalea sp.
ATGAGCGGCAGATTTTGAATTGAGCAGGATCCTTGCGGATTCGCAGGTGCTTGCAGCCAGCACAACCGTTTTGGCTTTTACCTGGTATTCCTGCAGATTGTTCCTGTCCACATACGAAACGCCGCTGGCATTGCCGTTGCCATCTGTAAGGATCTCTCTTACCACGGCATCGGTGATCAGCTCCAGGTTGCCGGTCTTCATGGCGGGAATGACCAAACAGGATGAAGAAGAAAAATCGCCATACACCTTGCAGGTGCGGTTGCATTGGGCGCAATAAAAGCAGGCTTTTCTTTCGTCATTGCCCGGCAGGGGGGCGGTTAAGATGGCGCCGCGGCCTGCAATCACCCGAATGCCCAATGATGTGGCCGCTTTTTTAACGAACAGTTCATTGAGGCGCGGCCTGGGCGGAGGAAGGAAGATACCATCCGGATCATTTTCCAGTCCTTCCATTGAACCGTATACGCCGATCAGCCTGTCCACCTTATCGTAATAGGGACTGATCTCTTCATAAGAAACCGGCCAGTCGTCCCCAACGCCATAATGTGTTTTTCCTTTGAAATCTTTCGGCCCCATTCTCAATGATATCCTTCCCCAGTGGTTAGTTCTTCCGCCCAGCATCCTGGAGCGGAACCACTGGAACTCGGATCCGTCTTTCTGCGTATAGGGCTCACCGTTAATCTGCCATCCGCCGTAGGCGGCATCGAAATCGCCCATGGGGCGGGTGGCATTGCCTCCGCGCCGCGGCGATTCCCATGGCCATTTCAACTGATCCGAATCCCTTGCCGGATCAAAGTAAGGGCCGGCTTCGAGCATCAATACTTTGATCCCTGATTTTGCCAACACATAAGCAGTCATTCCGCCGCCTGCGCCTGAACCGATAACCACTACATCGTATGCCTTGGGATTTTTTTTGATTTGAATATCGCCCATGATATTGTTGATTATGCCACGGTGGCGGCGGCTTTTTCCACTAATTTTTTTGTTGCCATCACTCCCTGGTCATCATCCAGGTACCCGCTGTCCTGTTTGTACATCTTGAAAAGCCCGCCTTCATATTCCACGCTTACCCAGCCGGTGAAGCCGGAATCCTTGATGATCCTGAACATTTTCACGAAATCCGTTTCGGTATCATTTCCGTTTGCATCGAATAAATGGGTTTTGGCATGAATGCCTTTGGCATAAGGCATCAGTTCGGCGATGCCTTTGTAGCGGTCGTATTCCTCGAGGCATTTGGTCTTCATATAGGCATCGATGGTCTGCGCTTCGGGTTTGGTGCGGTTGATGCAGAAGTTCCCGAAATCGGCCAGTGTGCCGCAATGGGTGCTGTTAACCTGTTTCATGACGCCGGCCAGCCATCCTGCATTGCAGGAAATGCCGACATGGTTCTCTACGATCACGTCGATCTGCCGCTTGCTGCCATATTCGATCAGCCGGCCCAGGCTGTCAACAGCAGCCTTGCTCACGTCTTCAGGTTTGCCTTCGCCTTCCACATTCACGCGGATCATCGGGCAGCCCAGTTCTGCGGCGGCATCGATCCAGGGATAATGACTTTCTACTGTTTTCAGTCTTGCAGCATCATTCAAATCTCCCAGCGGCGCCGTACTGCCGATCATGTCGACCATGATGCGCAGGTTATAAGCGCCCGCATCCGATGCGCGTTTTTTCAGCTCGCGAAGGAACTGAACATCCTTTGCCTTGTCTGCAAAGAACATGGAGCAATAATCCAGTCCCGTGATGCCGAAATCATTTTTGACTTTGGCGGCAAAATCCAGCGGATCGAGTTTTTTAGTCCAGAACTGGCTGGCCAGGGAAAATTGGGAAATGGCGATTTTAAAGAAAAGATGCTGATGATCCGTTGCTGCCAGCAGAGTGGCAGGCAGGGAAGAAGCGATGCCCCAGCCTGCAGCACTCATGGCAGCCATTTTGATGAATGATCTTCTGCTCGATTTCATATTGGCAGTTTTTCGTGGGTAATGCTATTTGGTAAATTTTACCAAATAAAGATAAGGTATTTTATTTCATTTGGTAAAATTTACCGAATACAAATTTTTACGGAGTTTTATTATTTTCACGGCATGAATACCCGGGCGGAGATAATCGATTTTGTCAGGAACGGATACAAATATTATGTACCGCACGTATCTATTGACTGTGCCATATTCGGATATCATGAACGGCAGTTGAAAATATTGCTCATCAATATCAAGTCGGTCAGGGGACTATGTTTGCCGGGCGGCTATATTAAAAGAACGGAAACGCTTACGGAAGCGGCTACCCGCATTGTAGAAGAGCGGACGGGGATTTCCGATCTTTTCCTGCAGCAGTTCAAGACCTTCGGCGATCCAGGCCGTGCGAAGATCGGGCGGCTCAACGAAAAAAAGCTTTCTGCTGTAATAGGCGTGGAGATCGGTAAGAATAACTGGCTCTTTGATCAAACCATATCCATCGGCTTTTATGCCATCATGGATTTTTCGAAAGTGAATCCCAGACCGGATTTTATGTCTGATTTTTGCCGCTGGTATGATATTCACGAGGTTCCCGGTCTACTTTTTGATCACAATGAAATGATCGCAGCGGCATTGCACATGATGCGGTTGCAGCTTTATCACTATCCCATCGGGCTTAACCTGCTTCCTGAAAAATTTACGTTGATGGAAATACACGCTTTATATGAAACCCTGCTTGGAAAAAAGCTGGATCCCAGGAATTTTTCAAAAAAGCTCATATTCCTGGGCCTGATCAGAAAGCTGAATGAAAAACGGAATATCGGGCCGCACCGTTCTCCCTTTCTGTACAAGTTCGATAAGCCCAGATACAACAAAGCGCTGAAGGAAGGCATTGTATTGGATTAACGGCTATTTGAAATACGATTCCGGTATGGTCTTCCACATGCCGTTCGATAAATGTCCGGTGAGTATTTCATAAACGAGATAGATGGGCCAGAAAATATAATGGATGATCAGCAGCGTGATGGAATGATTATAATACCAGCTTATCATCAGCGCATATATTCCCAATAAAAAATAAAGGATTCCTGAATTGCGTGTATTCATGATCGTTAATTTTTTTATAAAGGTGTCATTGTCCAAGTCCCAGCGCGGCAATATACTCTTTATTGGGCGTACAGTTCTGGAACAGGCAATTGGCCAGAAATCCTTCCAGCGCCTGCTTCACCTCCTCCGCCTGCTTCGGCCTGGCATTGCGGATGTCTTCAAAGCGGGTTCGGGCGCTGTCTGCAAAGGCAATGATCTGCTCATAGTGAGCAGGCGTGCTGAATGTGATGATGCCCCTGGTATTGTTCATTTTCTTATAGGGCCAGAAATGCCAGCCGATATCGTTTTCTTCCAGCAGGAGCCGGAAATTCCTGATCCACTGATCGTCGTTTTCGCCGGTTTCGCCACAATAGACGGGCACGTTGTACCGGTTGCTGAAATCGATATATTGCTGTATCACATCCCTGGTGGTTGCCGTCCAGTATTTATGGAAAGTATACACCGTTCTATTATCAAAAGGAGGGCCAAAGACGCCGAAATTGGAATCCCATTGCGCCCCGCCGAGGAACACAAGATGATTGCGATCCACTTCCCTGATGGCTTTCACGATCTGTTTATACAGCGGTTCCAGCAGCGGATTGAAATGGGCGCTGTCGAAATAATGGGCGATGGGTTCGTTCAGCAGGTCATAGCCCATTACGGTGGTTTCGTTTTTATAATGGGAAGCGATTCTTGTCCAGATATCGATGGTTTGTTGCCTGCTTTCTTCACTGTCGAACAGGAATGGGTAGCCGAAGCTGTCGTCGATATTGTCGCCGGTTTGTCCGCCGGGTGCGCAGTGCATGTCGAGTATTACATAAAGTTTTTCTCTTTTACACCAGCCGATCAGCCTGTCGAGCAGGGCAAATCCCCGCTGTTCTCCGCGGCCGCCCAGATAATCCTCGCTCGTGAACAATTTATAGTGAAAGGGCACGCGGATGGAGTTCATGCCGATGCTTTTGAGATAATGAATATCTGCTCCGGTAATGTAGCTGTCGAGGTATTTCCTCCAGAAACCCTTCACTGCATCCGGCCCTATCAGCTCCGAAAGGGTTTGGTTGATAAGCCTGGGCGAATTGGCATGTTTGAATTTGAACATATACCCTTCGGGAACGAGCCAGTTGCCGAGATTGGTGCCGCGGATGAGAAAATTCTTTCCATCGGGAGCGATGAGTGATTTTCCTTTGGTGCCGATGAATTGGCCGGATTGGCTGTAAACGGTTATGCCGAATAAGAGCAGGCATGATAACAATCGTATTTTCATAAAATCAAATCGAAGTTCAAAATACGGATTTTTGAACTTCCATGAGATAATTAACCTGCATACTTGGGTTCAATTGCTCTCGGCAGAATAAAGCCGGCAATGATCAGCCAGATAAAACCGGCAAATCTTGTCAATGGAATAAAGAATAACACTTTCGGGAATATTAAACTAAACCAGCTCAATTCGCCGGCTGCTGCAAGCAGCAATCCGAATACCACCATCCATTTGGGCAAAAGT
>CAYYZJ010000012.1:0-3423 GCA_964475615.1 uncultured Flavitalea sp.
TTTATTATTCCAACATCAGGCAATATGAATCCGCGATCGTACAGTTCGATTCCTGCATCCGCCGCGACTGGAAATTTTCAGAAGCCTATATCGAAAAAGGCATTGCCTTCTATAAACAAAAAAACTACGACGGCGCGCTCAATACTTTTCGTATGGCCGCCACCGTTTCCAACACCGATCCCGACGCCTATTACTGGATCGGAAGATGCTATGAAGCCGTCAATAAAAAAGACGATGCCATCATCAACTACCAGCGGGCCATTGCGCTCGACAGGAATTTCACCGAAGCCAGGGAAGCGCTGCGCAGAGTAAGCAGGCAATGATAATCTTCCAATTGCTTATTTTTGCAATTCAATCAATTCAATCGTTGCACATGCCGCTAATCGCTCCTTCCCTACTGGCATCCAATTTTTTAAAACTGGCAGAAGAATGTAAACTGGTCAATGAAAGCGAGGCCGACTGGTTTCATCTCGATGTGATGGACGGACGCTTTGTTCCCAATATCAGCTATGGTATTCCCGTTATCGAACATATCCGCAAAGCGGCTTCCAAACCCTGCGATGTGCATTTGATGATCGAAGAGCCGGAAAAATTTGCAGAAGCATTCCGCAAGGCAGGAGCCGATATCATGAGCGTGCATATCGAAGCCTGCCGCAACCTGCACAGCAATATCCAGCAGATCAAATCGCTGGGCATGAAAGTCGGAGTGGCCATCAATCCGCATACGCCTGTTGAATTGCTATGCGATATACTGGGAGATATCGACGTGGTGAACATCATGAGCGTGAACCCCGGTTTCGGCGGACAGGAATTCATCCCCCATACCCTGCAAAAGATCCGCGACCTTAAACGCATGATCCGTGAAAAAGGGCTCGATGTGCTTATTGAAGTAGACGGCGGCGTTACCCTTGATAACGCCAAAAGCATCATTCATGCCGGTGCCGATGTGCTGGTAGCGGGCAGCACAGTCTTCAAATCAGCGGATCCTAAGGATACCATCAGGCAATTAAAACATATCGAACCATAATCATGGCAAAGGATCTATTTTCAAAGCAGGCTGAATTTTATGCGAGATACCGCCCCACTTATCCGCAATCGCTCATCGCCTATATCCTCTCTTTTGTCGAGACCAGGGAAACCGCCTGGGACTGTGCTACCGGTAATGGACAAACGGCATTGCTGCTTGCGCCTTATTTCAAAAAAGTGATGGCAACGGACGTCAGCGAAAAACAGATCGGTCAGGCAATTGCCCATCCTTCCATTACTTATTCGGTAGGAACAGCGGAGCAGACATCTTTTGCAGACAACAGCTTTGATCTGATCACCGTATCGCAGGCCTATCACTGGTTTAAGTTCGATGCGTTTTTTCATGAAGCAACCAGAACCGGAAAGCCCGGCGCCATAGTAGCCGTATGGGCATACGCGCTGGCCGATACGCCCTATAAAAAAATCAGCGACGCCATTTATCATTTTTATACCGATACCGTAGGCCCTTACTGGGATATGGAGCGCCGTTATGTTGATGAACAATACAAAACCATTCCTTTCGCATTCCATGAGCTTCCTTCAAAAAATTTCAGTATAGACCTGGAATGGAGTATGGAAGACTGCCTGGGCTATCTCAACAGTTGGTCGAGCGTGCAGCATTTCATCAGGGCCAATCAATACAATCCTGTCGATGAACTGGCCAAACAGTTGAAGCCGGTCTGGAAAGGAGAGAAACAGCCTTTTTCTTTTCCTGTTTTTTTGCGGATAGGAAAGATCATGAAATAATTTACAACTGATCGTGAAGCTGCTCCAGCACGTCGCCTATTTCATCAACCCAACTGCCGGCATGCTTGGGCCATTTTAACTGATGCTTTTCGATAACGGCTTTGAGCATATCATAAGCTTCCCTGGCCTGGTCTTCCGAATAAAAACAATCTTCCCATTTTTTATCCAGTTCGATGAGCGAAGGCAGGCCGATGCCGCCGTTATACCAGATAAAACAATTCGGCAGTCCGATAAAGGAAATATCGCTTTGCCTGCGCAGCCGGTTGTCTTTAAAAAACAGCGAATAGAAATGAACGCAATCCTTTACCCGCTGCCTGATCTGCTCCCTGCTTTCGGCCGATCTCGGTTTATAACGCCATTGGTTATTCGAAGGATGGAAAGGGTCTTTAAGCGGATCCTTATGAACCAACCCGTCCGAACTGAAAGAGATGGTTGCATCTTCGTTTTCCACGATGATCTTGGTGAGAGACAGTTCGCTGATAAAATACGCTTTCTTTGTCCTGTCGTCGAACTGAAGCAGAAGCATCCTGTTTGCTTTATCGACAGACCATTTGCCGGTCATCATCCGGCAGCGGATATTTTCAGTGAACGTAAAATCCCTGAACAGGGAAAGGCCCGGGTATTTGCGCTTATTGGCTATGCTGTCCCAGAAAAATTCGTTCCAGTGCTCTTTATCGGCATCTTCCATTTCCCAGTCCTGGCTAAGCAGATCATCGAGGGCAACGGCCTTGAAGGATTTCAGCGAACGCATGGCAGTATCGAGAGGAGTTATGGTGGTTTCCTTACGGTCTTCACCTTCCCGGTTGATCCTGGTTCTCGTGTTACTAAAACCGCACGACAAACAGGTCAACGCAACGATCCATATCAACGATTGCTTATTCAACGGCATGGCGACAGGATTAGAGGCATCATAAATGTAATATCTGCCGGCCAATAAACATAATTTCCCTGCTTTTGCGTTTTGTTTGCAGCTAAATGTTTTTAATTTCGGTCATCCTTAAAATCGCTGCATTGAAATTTGCCCGATCGCACCTGGTACTGCTGTTGTTGTTATTGCCCTTGCAGTTATTGCTGGCCCAAAAAAAACCGGCATTCGTTTCAGGCAAAATACTCGATGAAAATGAAAAGCCGCTTGCCGGCGCTTCCATCGTAATGCTGGGCAGGCAGACCGGCATCAGCTCTTCCGATTCAGGCACTTTCCGGATCAGGGTGCCGGCCGACAAGGCTTTTGCTCTTGTTTTTTATTTTACAGGTTATAAGACCGAACAAAGGAATTTTTTATTTAATGATCATGAAGAAGAGCAGATCGTGGTGCGCATGGAAAAAGGAGCCGCCCAGTTGAATGAGGTCGTTATTACGGACGAACGCGAAAGAAAAGAAGCGGGATTGGTCAGGATCAATCCGAAAGATGCGATCAATATTCCCAGTCCGGCAGGAGGCATCGAAAGCCTGATCAAGATATTTGTGGGATCGAATAACGAGCTGACCTCTCAATACAATGTCCGCGGCGGAAATTATGATGAGAACCTGATCTATGTAAATGATTTTGAAATATTCCGCCCTTACTGCAGGCCAGGGATATTGCGCTGCTGTTTGATATTTTCCAGGCACCGTTTCTACCTCTGCATTGGTTTTGCAGGGTTGTGCTTG
>CAYYZJ010000013.1:0-2329 GCA_964475615.1 uncultured Flavitalea sp.
TCAATGGTGTCGGCATTGCAGTCGTACAACTGATAACGCAGCAGGTCGGAAAACTGGAGCAGGGTTTGCCTGGCTTCCGTATTCTGCTTATCGATCAAAAAATAAACCGAGTTCAGCGAATTGAACAGGAAATGCGGATTGATCTGCGATTTCAGGAATTTTAATTCCGTTTCGGCCCTTTCCCTGGATATCTCCGACAATCTTTTCTGCGTTTGAACATGATCGAATACCAGCTTGATGGCGGCTCCGGTGCTGCTGAGCAATAAAAGCGGTATGATATTGTCGTAAATCCTTTCCCTGAAATCGGCAAAAAAATCGAAGCCTTTGAAAAACGGAGAAAGCAGCCGCTCATTGATATAGATCTTCAGCAAGCCCAGTCCCAGGATCAAAACAAGATAAGTGACCGCAAACCAAATATACTTCTTTTTATACAGCAGCGCCGGTATCAGCAGGTAGTTCGTGATGTACACGATCACGGCCAGCACGATCACTTTTACAGCAGTCACCTTCAATGCCACCGCATGGTTGGGAAAATCGCCGACCCGGAAATAATACCAGCCCAGGAATAAAACGGCCCATACCAGCAGGTGCTGCCATTTATATTTCCAGAACAGGTATACATTTTTCATATATCAAAATAAATATACAAAATCGGGCCGGCAGATTTTCTTACATCTCCGGTGCAGCTTTCTTGACAAAAAGCAAAATCCGCGCAGGAGGTCAAGGATTTGCTGCAGATCGTGTAAATGATTTGCCGGAAGCGCGTTTGTCCGTTCATTTTGTTTGCAAACGCACAATATGATAAACCGCGCAATCAAAGTGCTGGTGCTGATACTGGTCGGATGCAGCAATTCCGTTCCAGGCTCGCTGCCTCCTTTTATCCAAAGCAGGCTGATGATGAAAACAGGCCACAGCCCCGGAAGCGTTGAGATCGCCGATCTGAACAACGATGGCTATCCCGATATTGCAGTGGCCAATATGGGCGACAGCAATGTGAGCATTTTCCTGAACAACGGAAAAGCCGGGTTCAGGGAAAGTCCGCGTTCTCCCTTTGCCTGCGGATTCATGCCCAATGATATTGCTTTTGCAGATTTCAATAAAGACGGCAATACCGACCTCGCTTTCGCCAATCATGAAAAAAAATACCTGAGCATTTTATGCGGGAATGGAAGAGGTGAATTTACCGCCATGAAGGGATCGCCATTCCCCGTAAAAGTGCGGCCGCATACGCATGGCATTGCCGTAGCCGATTTTAATGGCGATGGCATACTGGACCTGGCCACAGACAGTTGGGGCAATGACGAGATAGCCGTTCTTTTCGGCGACAGCAGCGGTTTCAACAGCCCTCTGCTTTACCTGAGAACAGGAAAGCATCCTTACCAACGGTTACGTACAACCGATATTAATGGGGACGGAAAAGCAGATATCATTACCACCAATCTCGACGATAACAATACCAGCATATTGCTTGGTGACGGCCAGGGCCATTTTCATGATGCACCCGGCTCCCCTGTTGCCTGTGGAGATGCTCCCTTCGGAGTAGCCATTGCCGACCTGAACAATGACGGAAAACCTGACCTCGCCATCGTCAATTCTCCAACCATAACATCCGACAAAACGGGCCGCGACGGGCTGACCATTTTATTCGGCGATGGAACCGGAGGGTTTTCAGTCATGCCAGGCTCTCCCTTCAAAACAGGCAAAAGTCCCAGCCGGGTAGCCATCGGAGATATCAATGGAGATGGGTTCAAGGATGTTGTTGTCGCCGATTATAATGACAAAAGCATTACTGTTTTTATGATGGATAAAAAAGGCATCGCTTCCGCTTCAACCATCGATACCGGCCGTTCGCCGGACGGGCTCGCCGTTCACGATATGAATGCCGACGGAAAAGCGGATATCATTGTTTCCAATGGGGGAGACGATAACCTGGAGATCCTGCTTGCCAAATGATCATTTATTGTATGTTCTCTCCCCGAAGATCAGGCTGCCGATCCTCACCATATTGCTTCCTGCTTCGATGGCAATGGGATAATCGCTGCTCATGCCCATGCTGAGCGTGAAAAAATGCTCCGATGGAAGAACGGATTTCATTTTATCGAAAAGCGCGCTGAGGTACAGAAATTCTTTTTTTACCTGGCCCATGTCCTGCGTAAAGGAAGCCATACCCATCAGGCCTGCGATCTGCACATTGCTCAACTGGCCCAGGAGGCGGTATTTGGGAATGTCTTCGGCCAGCTCATACAATTCTTCTTCACAAAAACCGAACTTGGTTTCTTCCTGCGCAATATGCACCTGCAGCAGGCATTGGATGATGCGCTGATGCTTT
>CAYYZJ010000014.1:0-2291 GCA_964475615.1 uncultured Flavitalea sp.
AGGAATACTTTTATGTACCCGAACGCAATCAGTCCGAATGCCATCCTGTACCTTACCAATACACGCAACCAGTAATATAATTTATTGTAATGCTTTACGGGCTTTTTCAAAGCTATAGCTGTCCATATAACAGCAATAATAATAGCGGCAATCAGGCCCGGCCCCCAGGTTGCGAGAAATGATACGAACCCCCATCTGCCGCTTTCGGTAGGTATATAAAGAAAATTAGTCCGATACCCGGATATCGATGAAAAGAATCCTCCCAGTGAGGTAACAGAAAAAAGCCGCTGATACCACTGCAGATGCAGGGGAATGATCAGCAAGAGAAAAAAGACAAATGCTACCCTGAAAAGGAATTGCTGAACAGCGCTCCATTCCGTTTCCTTTATGGATTGATGCAGTGTTTTGGGAGTTATCAATACGGCTTCTGTTACTTCCATATTAACTAATTGAAAAATGAATGGTGAATTACTAATACACTTTAATCGGCTTCCGGTGCCCTTCTATCAAAAGATATTTTTTAGGGATACGATTGAGAACGATATGCAGAGAATCGTTTTTGATATTAGTCCCTGAAAGTTCAATTGTCGAATCATCAGGGAACTTATAATTAAAATTCAGACTGTCCGACGCGGTATTCTTATCGTGAAGTATCAACAGGTTGTGCACAGTGTCTGCTGAATAGCGATAGAAGGTACGGCTCAGGTTGCCCGCCTGCTCATAATCCTGAGGGTTGTCATACCTCAATATCCTGTCGGGTATATCGATGTTCAGCGAATCCTGCCGTCCATCCTTTATGCTGATGGTATTCCATTTTTCGATCACCACATTTCGCCAGCGAAGCGGATCCGCTGTCGAGTAGGGCAAAGTATCCTTGTTGATACTGAAATAGCTTACATTGTAAAGCCCTTCTTTATTTTTAAATCCTTTGTCATTGGAAAAGCCCCAGTTTGATCTTTGCTTCGCAAAACCCGACGTTACATCGATCAAAATAAAAACGATCAGAATGAGATGAGCAAGGTTCCGTTTGTTTTGAAGTTTGAGACCAGGAGGTTTGATCGCAGCTTGTGCCGGTTTTTCGAGTACGAGCAACCGGTACAACCTCGATCCGTCATAAGCGATAAGCAAAAATGCCAGCAGTATCAGATAAACGGCATAAACCTGGTTGCCTATTTGGTAAGCGAAATTGGCCAAAATAATATTGGATAGCAATATCGCAATAAGCCCTGCCCCGATAAGCGCCGTTTTCCTGAATATCAGCAACAAGCCGGCGATTATTTCAATCAGTCCGAGGCTTTGCTCGTAATAAGCAGCAGAGGCCCCTGTGGTGAGATAATATATTCTCCATTTGAGAAAATAGCCGTATTCCGTGTTCAGGTCGCTGAGCGATGGAAAAGGCAATTGCAGTTTGAACAGTTTCAAAATCCCGTACGCGGCAACCGCTATTGCCAGCCTGTACCTGACCAATACCCGCAACCAGTAAAAAAGGTTGTAATAGGACTTTGTTTCCTTGTCTGAAAAAGACCATACAATACCTCCTGCAAGCGCAATCAATGCAATGATACCGATGTTGGAAAATGCAGCCAGATTCCACACAGGAAGTTGCGACTGCGGTATGAAGCCCGGAAAATAGGAGCTTAATCTGAACCAATCCTGGAAATTAAACGATATCCAATTTGTAGTAAACACAAAACGATAATATTGCCAATCCAAAGGAACTACCAACAGGATAAAAAATATGAATATGATTCGGAAGACAAGTTTCCAATAACGAGGCCATTCGGGAAGCCCGCTATTGCCGTCTATAAACCATTGTTTGATACTCATATCATTTTGTTTTGTCTATTCAACTCACTTGCTAGTTATTTATGTCTTTATTGGTATTGGTCTCCGATGAGGGGAGAGGCCAGATATATTGCGGATCGCCAGGCGATACAGGATTCACCGTGCCTTTTGCAGGTATGGTGCTTAATGTTCTCAATAAATCATTAGACCGGAAACCTTCTCCCAGCAATTCTATCCTTCTCTCATGGAGGATGGTATTTATCAAGGATGTTTTATTTGTAAGGCTGTCCTGCGGGAAAACATAGTCCGGGTCGGCGCGTTGCCTGACCGACGTTAATATGCTTGCTGCTTTTTCAAGACTATCCGAATACGCCAGCGCTTCGGCATAGTTCAACAACGTTTCCGCATATCTGATTACCGGAACATAATTCAGGTACGGAGATCCCTCGCTGTAATACTTTTGCAAATACGGAGTGGTCCCCACAGTAGTAATGAATTTTCTCCTG
>CAYYZJ010000015.1:0-1601 GCA_964475615.1 uncultured Flavitalea sp.
TTTCCATAGCCGGCAAACACGTGGCGTTCGCTGTGATAGGATGAGCGGACCAGAGGGCCGCTTTCCACGTAATCGAATCCCATTTCATAGCCGATATTCCTGAACTCTGCAAACTCGTCGGGATGTACGAACCGCATTACATTGAGGTGTTTTTTGGTGGGTTGAAGGTATTGTCCCAATGTGATCACATCAACGCCGCTGTTGCGCAGGTCGCGCATGGTCTGTATCACTTCTTCTTTCTGCTCGCCAAGCCCGAGCATGATGCCGCTCTTGGTACGCATGCCGCCTTCTTTGAGGATCTTCAATGTTTCCATGCTTCTCCAGTACTTGGCCTGGATGCGCACCTGGCGGGTAAGCCGCTCAACGGTTTCGATATTATGCGATACCACTTCCGGCGCCACTTCAATAATGCGTGCAATATTTTCCTTTTGAGCTTTGAAATCGGGGATCAGCGTTTCGAGTGTAGTATCGGGATTCAATGCTTTTACGGCCCTGATGGTATTTTGCCAGATGATGCTGCCTCCGTCTTTAAGCTCATCGCGGTCAACGGAAGTGATCACGGCATGTTTTACTTTCATCAGGTAGATGGCTTCGGCTACGCGTTGGGGTTCGTCCCAATCCACCGGCTCCGGCCTGCCGGTAGCAACGGCGCAGAATCCGCAGCTTCTGGTGCAGATATTACCGAGGATCATAAAGGTGGCAGTGCCTGCTCCCCAGCATTCGCCCATATTGGGGCAATTGCCGCTTTCGCAGATGGTATGCAGCTTATGCGTATCTACCAGTCCGCGTACATGCTTATAATTTTCACCGATAGGCAGCTTCACGCGGAGCCAGTTGGGTTTTTTGATGCTGTTCTCCGTTGCGGATGTATTTGAGATGATGGGTAATTCCTGCATGGTAACGAATTCTGATTAATAACGAACAACCGGCTGATTAAGTTCAGCAGTTGAACGCATTAACTTCTTGCAAAAATACAGTATCTTTATTATATGCATTTATCTATCGACGATAGAAAAACGCTTCAACGCATTTTTTCCGGGAAACCGGTAAAGAAGGCATATCTTTTTGGGTCTTATGCCAGGGAAACTGCCATACCTGCTATCAGCGATATTGATATTCTTGTTGAACTTGATCACAGTCAGCCTATCGGACTGGAGTTTTTTGTCCTGCAGAATGAGTTAGAGGACGCTATGAAACGTAAAGTTGATCTTGTTAGTCTCGAAGGAATTTCCAGATACATTCAGCCGTTCATCGATAAAGATAAAATCCTTATCTATGAGCAGAGTGCCTAACGACAAACTTCGCGTCAGGCATGTATTGGATGCTATTGCCGAGATTGAAGCTTATCTGAAAGAGGTAACCAAAGAGCAGTTTCTGTCTAATTCCGAGAAGCGATTTGCCACCATAAAGCAAATTGAAATTATAGGAGAGGCTTGCAATCGAATATCCGCTGACTTAAAAGAAAAATATCCAGCCGTAGCCTGGAGGCCGATCAATAGCTTTCGAAATATTTCCATTCATGAATACTTTGGGGTAAACTTTACTATAGTGTGGGAAATCGCTACATTCAATCTTCCCGTTCTGAAAGAGCAGTTTATTAC
>CAYYZJ010000016.1:0-5978 GCA_964475615.1 uncultured Flavitalea sp.
AATCGTCAGTCGTGAATCGTTAGTCGTGAATCGTTAGTCGTGAATCGTCAGACGTGAATCGTCAGTCGTCAGTTATTGCTCAATTTCACGATTCACGACTGACGATTCACGTAAAAAACAACTCAACCAATGAACCTCTTCAATAAAGACAACCGGTCCGCTTATGAGGCCAAAAGCATGGCCCAGTGGATAGCATTCGGCCCCGTGGTTTTCCAGGTGGCGCGGGTGCTGCGGAATTCGGGAATATTGCAGGCAATAGAAGATAGCGGAACCGGAGGTCTTACGCTCGAAGCCATTGCTGAAAAAGTAAAGCTGCCGGTTTACGGCGTGCGGGTATTGCTGGAATCGGGACTGGGGATCGGGCTGGTCGTCATTAACGGTGATCGATATACGATAACAAAGACCGGTCTCTTTGTATTGCATGATGCGCTCACCCGCGCCAATATGGATTTTGTGCATGATGTATGTTACAAGGGATTGTTCGCGCTCGACAAAAGCATCGAAAGCGGCAGGCCCGAAGGGTTGAAGGAATTCGGCAACTGGCGCACTATTTATGAAGGTCTTTCGCAATTGCCTCCGCAGGTGCAGAAAAGCTGGTTCGCCTTCGATCATTTTTTTTCCGATACCGCTTTCCCTGCCGTGCTCAGGCATGTGTACAAGAACGGGATAAAAAAAATCCTGGATATCGGCGGCAATACCGGCAAATGGGCCATCGCCTCCACCGGCTATGCCGACGATATCAGCATCACCATTATGGACTTGCCCGGGCAATTGAATGTAGCGAAAGCCAGGATACAACAGCTCGGGCTTACGGACAGGGTATCTTTTCTCCCGGCAAATATCCTCGATGAAAACCAGTCATTTCCCAAGGGTTACGACGCTATATGGATGAGCCAGTTCCTGGATTGCTTTTCGGAAGCTGAAATCGTTTCCATATTAAACAGAGCGCGCGAAGCATTGGATGATGACGCTTATGTGCTCATTCTCGAAGCATTTTGGGATACCCAGCGTTTTGAAGCGGCCGCTTTCTGCCTGCAGCAGACTTCCATTTATTTTACTGCGCTGGCCAATGGCAACAGCCAGATGTATCATTCGGAAGTCTTTATCCGCTGTATCCATGAAGCCGGCTTCGACATTGTGGAGCAGGTGGACAATATCGGGCTAAGCCATACTTTATTAAAATGCAAGAAAAAGCCGGGCGCTTAATGCTGAATGCTGAACGCAAGATGTATATTACGTTTCGCGGCTAAAAAATAACCTAAATAACCAAGCATGAAAATTGAAAAAGTAGATGTACTGGTAATCGGCGCCGGCCCGGCAGGAACGGTAGCCGCCTCCATCGTCAATAAAGCCGGTTTCAAAGTGAAGATCGTTGAGAAGCAACTGTTCCCCCGTTTCGTGATCGGCGAAAGCCTGCTTCCCCGATGCATGGAAGCCTTGACGGAAGCGGGTTTCCTCGAAGCCGTCAAGGCAAAAGGCTTTCAGGAAAAATTCGGGGCCAAGTTCGTGAAGAACGGAAAGATATGCGATTATTTTTTTGCAGATCAGTTCACCAAAGGATGGAGCTGGACCTGGCAGGTGCCCAGGGCCGAGTTCGACAAAACCCTGGCCGATACGGTGGAGCAGATGGGCGTGCCGGTTAGTTATGAGACTACAGTCACGGCCATCGATTTCAACGGCTCGAATTCAGTGACCACTGTCGAAGACAAGCAGGGCAATCAATCGACGATCGAAGCGCGATTCATTATAGACGGAAGCGGATATGGAAGGGTTATTCCCAGGCTGTTCAAGCTCGACAGGCCATCCAATCTTCCGCCCCGCAAAGCATTGTTCTCTCACACTGCAGATGTGAACCGATCCATGTCCGATGAGCCCAACCGCATTACCATTGTGGTGCATGAGCCCGGCGTATGGATCTGGATCATTCCGTTTTCCAACGGCATCACTTCGCTGGGGTTTGTGGGCGATCTCGATTTTTTTAAACAGTACACCGGCAGCAATGAAGAACAACTGCGTGCATTGATCGCTTCGCAGCCTTATATCAGCGAACGGTTTAAAGACGCTGAATTTTTATTTGAGCCGAGAGTGCTTGAATCCTGGTCCACCACCACCGATAAATTTTATGGAGATGGATTTGTGCTTACCGGCAATGTCACCGAATTCCTCGATCCCGTTTTTTCTTCGGGAGTAACGCTGGCAACGGTTTCGAGCCAACTGGCCGCGCACCTCGTGATCCGCAAGCTCAATGGAGAGGCCATCGACTGGGAAAAAGAATATACGGAGCCCATGATGCAGGGCGTGGATACATTCCGTTCTTATGTAACCACCTGGTATGAAGGAACGCTGGATATCATTTTCTTTGCCGACGATCAGGATCCGCTGATCAAAAGCCAGATCTGCTCCGTGCTGGCAGGCTATGTATGGGATACTACCAATCCTTATGTTAAGAATCACAGCACGGCCTTGCATAAGCTGGCCTCCAAAATAACTTTTCGCGACGGGTTGAGGAAGACAGTGCAATAATGTTCAGGGAGAACCATATCAGCGCCAGTACGCTCATCTGCCATAATATCGTGTATAAAAACGAGCAGCGGATTTTTGAGAACAGGGAAGCCGGATTGCCGGAATTCCTGGAGCAGCTTTACCAGCATTGCCGGATCAATTATCCTAAGTTTTATAAGATGGATCATCTCAGCAAGCTCGGCTTTCTGGCTTCGGAAATTTTGCTGGATGGAAGTTTTGCCGGGGAAACATACCGCCCGGACGAAGTGGGAGTGGTGCTGATGAATGCCAATGCCAGCCTGGATACGGATATCCGCTATTACAAGACGGTAGCGGAGATGGCCAGTCCCGCGCTTTTCGTATATACCCTTCCAAATATTGTGATCGGCGAAATTTGCATCCGGAACCGGTTTAAAGGGGAGAACGCTTTTTTTATATCCGAACGCTTCGATGCTGAATTTCTTGAACAATATGTGAACAACCTGATTAATAATAATATCTTGCAGGCCTGTATCTGCGGCTGGCTGGAGCTGCTGGAAGAGGAATATAAAGCAGCGGTTTTCCTGGTTGAGAAAAAAGAACACAGTCCGGCGAACAGCCCGCTGTTTACAATTGAAAACATAAATAAAATTGATCAGTTAGAAAATGGATAAGTTAATGGCCGATCTGAAAAAGCAGATCATCGCACAACTGAATTTGAAGGACTTGAAGCCCGAGGATATCGGTGATGACCAGCCGCTTTTTGTAGAAGGGCTGGGACTGGATTCGATCGATGCCCTGGAGCTGATCGTGCTGTTGCAGCAGGAATACAAGATCAAGCTGGCGAATGCGGAGGATGGTCCCAAAGTATTTCAATCGGTAAGAACCATGGCCGAATATATTACTGCTCATCAAGGTCAGCACGCATAATATGGGCTCGTCAGTATTCATTGCCGGTCTGGGGGCTATTTCGGCTATTGGTAACCGTTTGTCCGAATGCCTGGATGCCCTTGAGCATGGACATGCGGGAATGGGTGAGATGCATTGGCTGGATTCCGTTCACCGGGGAAAACTGCCCGTTGCCGAAGTGAAGCTGGACAATGCGGCGCTTGCCGGCCTGGCCGGTCTTTCTGCAGGGATCAGCCGCACGGCATTGCTCAGCATGATCGCAGCCCGCGAAGCGCTCCAGGATGCCGGTATTGAAAACATGAACAGGCTGCGTACGGGTTTCATTTCCGCCAATACCGTTGGCGGAATGGATAAGAGCGAACAGTTCTATGTCGATTTTCTTTCCGATTCCCGCAAAGGGCGGTTGAGGAATATCATCCATCATGAATGCGGAAGCATAACGGAGCTGGTTGCCGACCGGCTGGGCATCAGGCATCTTGTCACCACCATCAGCACGGCCTGTTCTTCTTCCGCCAATTCAATATTTTTCGGGGCCAGGCTGATCAAACAGAATAAGCTCGATATAGCCATTGCCGGCGGCGCCGACGCCCTGACGAAATTTACCCTCAACGGCTTCAACACCCTCATGATCCTTGATCAGGAATACTGCAGGCCTTTCGATGAAAACAGAAAAGGGTTGAACCTCGGGGAAGGCGCCGGTTATGTGGTGATGGTATCGGAGCGTGTGGCTGCGTCATTGAAAAAAGAGCCTTACTGCAGGCTCAGCGGCTACTGTAATGCCAATGATGCCTATCATCAAACCGCTTCATCGCCCCAAGGAACAGGTTCCTTCCTGGCCATGAAAGGCGCACTGGAACTGGCTTCGCTGAAGCCCGCCGATATCGGATATATCAATCTTCACGGAACCGGAACACAGAACAATGATATTGCCGAAGGCACGGCCATTAAATTATTGTTTGCATCTCCCTATCCCAGGATGAGCTCCACCAAATCATTCACCGGTCATACGCTGGGCGCCAGCGGCGGACTGGAAGCGGTGTTCTCCGCAGCGGCCGTTAAGTATGGCTTCATCTATCCCAATCTGCGGCTGAGCACGCCCATGGCGGCATTGCCTTTTGTTCCCGAGACAAAATTTATAAAAGATAAATCGATCAGGCACGTGCTCTCGAATTCGTTTGGATTTGGGGGGAATTGTTCTTCGTTGGTTTTTTCGGGGGTATAGATTGCCGGAATCTTTTGTAAATTTGAATTGTAATTGCTTTAATGAAAAAAGGCGGAATAATAGCATTGGATTTCGAGATTGATGTGCTCACCAACTCGATTCAAAACACTATTTCAGGCGATAGTTTTCAAACGGAAATATCGCAATTGAAGCTCGGACCAACGAAGGCGCGGGTTTTGTCTTCTAAGAAAAAGAAACTGGTTTAACATGACAGCCTTATTATATGAGTGTCTACATACGTTCCTCCAGCAGCATCTCCCCCCAGAACACTTTCGGCCAATCAGCCTTTCCTGCTGAACCGGTAACACATACCGGCAACAGCCTGACCTGCATGGAACCGGATTATACCCAATTCATCGAGGCCAAAAGCCTGCGCAGAATGAGCCGTATCATCAGGATGGGTGTGGCTGCAGCCATGGACTGCCTGCAACAGGCCGGCGTGCAGGCGCCGGATGCAATCATTACCGGCACTGCTTACGGCTGCCTGGAGGATACGGAGGTATTCCTGACCAAAATGATCGGCAATAAGGAGGAACTGCTCAGTCCCACGGCATTCATTCAATCTACTCATAATACGGTCGGAGCGCAGATCGCATTGTTGTTGAAATGCCACCAGTACAACAATACTTTTGTTCATCGCGGATTTTCTTTTGAGAGCGCTTTGCTGGATGCCATGATGCTGCTCGAAGAGCACGATCAATACCAGGTGCTGGCCGGTGGAATAGATGAGATCACCGCCGGCAGCCATCTTATTTTAGAAAGGCTGGGCCTGTACCGGCGGCAACCTGTTTCCAACACTGCGTTATTGAGTTCAGATGATAAAGGAACGATAGCAGGAGAAGGCGCGGCTTTTTTTCTGCTTACCGCCCATGCTTCAGGAAATGATCTCGCCAGGCTGGACGGCATGGAAATGTTTTATAAACCGTCCGGCAATGAGGAAGTCAGGAAAAATATTTTTTCTTTTCTTGAAGCGCAGGGTATCGATATCGGCGATATCAGCCTGCTGATCACCGGCAGGAATGGCGACCGGAAAACAGATGTTGTTTATGATCCTGTTCATGCTGTTTTCAGCCAAACACCGCTGATCCATTATAAACCACTTTGCGGCGAATACCCCAGCTCCTGCGCTTTTGCACTCTGGCTTGCAGCAAATATCCTCCGGCAGGGATATGTTCCGCAATGGATCGGAGTAAATGCTGAAAGCGAGCCGCTGAAGCGGATCCTGATCTATAATCATTACCTCAACATACATCATTCCTTATTTCTCGTTTCAGCATGCTGAACTTCAGGAATACCAATATTTTTTTTATCATTCTCCTGATCATATTGGCCGGATACAATTTATTTTATCCGCTTTCATTCTGGA
>CAYYZJ010000017.1:0-2397 GCA_964475615.1 uncultured Flavitalea sp.
TAGGAAACGAAGATGGTGGGAATGCACAGGGTTTTGCCGGCGCCGATCTCCATAATAAATATTGGAGAAGAAGGATCCCAGGCCGTATAACCGCGGGCCTCGAAAGTGGCGCGGATGCCGCCGCTGGGAAAAGAAGAAGCATCGGGCTCCTGTTGTATCAGGGCATCGCCGTCGAATTGTTCGATGGGCGTGCCATCGCTTTTGATGGTAAAAAAAGAATCGTGTTTTTCGGCGGTGGTGCCTGTCAAAGGCTGGAACCAGTGGGTGAAATGGGTCACGCCCTTGCTTTCGGCCCATTGACGCAGGCCGGCGGAGATCTGGTTGGCTACCGCGCGGTCAACCCGCTTGCTTCCCCTGATGGAAGCAACCAGGCTTTTATAGGCCTCATCGCTCAAAAAGTTGCGGGCAGTCTTTAAGGTGAATACATTTTCTCCGAAAATAGCAGTGATTTTGGTTGATCCTTCCACCGCAATCCCATTGGATTCGGCAGTAAGATCGCTGATGGCTTTAAATCTTAGAGATTCCATTACTTGAGTTTTTTTACAAATGCAAATAAACGATTATTGGTCAGGACGCCAAAAAAATCAATTCCACTGGATTATTTTTTCAGGAAAATAATCAGAAAAGATAAACAAGATATGAAAAAAGGGTTCGATTACTGAATATTTTTCAAACAAAGGCTCGTATTATTTATTCTTGTAATTTAATTTCCGCCAGTCGATGGCCAGGCTTATTGCTGCAACCAGCATAAGCTCGGGGATCACTTTATAGCGGACGATCGCACCGGGAAAAGGCACCACGAATCCGGTCAGCAGGATCTGGCTGATGCCATAAAATAAAAAAAGCAGGATCAGCGGATGCGAGAGGATCTGTCTCCAATTCTTTACAGGAAATACAAATAACCCGATCAGCAAGATCCAGCAGGCTATTATTTCCAGCGCAGCCAGCCATTGCAATGGGCCTTTGGCTTCCCAGACGAATGGCCTGATAAAAGTATTGGCGGCAGCCTGCGGCAGCACTTTCATGAAACCGGGTATGGAAGGGCTGAGGCTGTCGAGCCTGAAGCGGGTATTGCCATGGAGCGAAAAAAATTCCTGCTGTCTTTTTACCAGCGGCGCGGCAAGATTTTTTTGGGACGAGATGAGCGTGCTTCCGAAAAAGATACCAATGGCCAGCAGGTATACCGTTACAAAATAAGCAATGGCCTTTCCTTTTTTTTCTCCCGATAATGTCCAGGCCACAAAGGCCGGAATAAAGATCAGCAGGAATTGAAGCCTGAAGATGAAAAACCCGGCAAAGGCCAGCATGACCCACACAAAATATATCGCCTTCCTGCGGTCGAACCATTTGCCGGTGTAGAAAAGGATCAGTCCGATAAAAAGCAGCAGCAATCCTTCGGCCCTGATGCCGCTCAGCCAGAATACAAAAGGAGGAATGAAGAATATAACGATCAGCAATAGGTGTTTTTTACCGGGAAAGGCAGTAATCAGCAGTTTGAACAGCAGGACGGGCCCCCAGAACACGAGGAAATCGAAGAATACGACATCGATATAATAATTGCCCCTGCTGAAAAAATTGAATAGGGCCAGCAGCTTTACCATCAGCCAGTATTCGAGGTCGCGGAGATAAAAAGACATGGCTTCGCTGAAATGATGCGCTTGCCCGAGATCATCGCCCGGCAGAAAATCCCTGAAGAATACGCCGGGGTAATGGATCATCTTCTGATATTCTCCCAATGAATCGTTGAAAAAATTCCAGGTATCGTCGCCGTGATAGTAATGAAGGAAGATATATCCGTAAAGGCATCCCATCAACACCTTGAATGAAAAAACAAGAGCGGTTTGCCGGAAGGTCAATGGCGCGTGTTTGCCGGCCATTTTATGCAGGAGCAGCAGCAGTACGATAAAATAAAAGGCAAACCCTAAAAATGAAAGCATAAAATGGTTTTCAGCGCGTTTAATACCTCAAATCTATAAATTTGAATCTAATAATCAGGCGCAATGAATGAATATGCGAATGCTCATCAAAAGCGGATCGCCCTGGTCTCCAACAGCGCCTGGGCCGTGTACAATTTCCGGATCGATATCATTCGTTATCTGCTGAAAAATGGTTATGCCGTGCTCGTCATCGCTCCTGATGATGAATATTCTGCGCTGCTCGTGCAGGAAGGCTGCAGATATCTTGCGCTCGATTTTAATAACCGCTCCGAAAATCCGTTGCTCGATTACGGGTTATACCTGCGGCTGAAAAAAGTATATGCTGCAGAGCGGCCCGATTTTATTTTTCATTATGTGATCAAGCCGAATATCTATGGTTCGCTGGCAGCAGCGGCCTGTTCCATCAAATCGGTGGCAGTGGTCACGGGTCTGGGGTATGCTTTTGCCAGGAAGAACTGGC
>CAYYZJ010000018.1:0-2255 GCA_964475615.1 uncultured Flavitalea sp.
ACCGTTTCAAAAGGACAGATTGTATACGATCTCAGAGCAAACAATGGCCTGCATGGCCTGCTGCTGGCGGGTTTGGTAGGGCCGCAGGGGAAGGTCTTTAATTTTGAACCTTTTGAAAGCAATATTGCGGAGATCAATGAAAATTTTGCCTTTAATCGTATCGATAATTTTGAAAATGTGGCGGCAGCAGTATCTGATAAAACCGGGACTGATTTTTTTATTCTGGGCGAACACAACAAACAAGGTTCACTGATGAAAGAAGGGAATGGCCAAAGAAAGATAGAAGTCAAAACGATCACCCTCGATGCTTTTATTGAAGCGGGCAATCCCGGGCCTTCCTTTATTAAAATAGATATTGAAGGCGCGGAAGGAGCGGCTCTTAACGGATTTTCCAGGCATATAGAGCATTTTTTTCCCAATATGATCATTGAACTGCATAACCCCGAGCAGGATAAGGAAGTAGGTAAATTTTTGAAATTCCATCACTACAAAGCGTATCGTTTCGATCCGTTCAAGACCCTTCATCTGAGTGAAATCAGGGATTTCGACAAAGTGCATCCAGATCCGCGCGGAATCTGGGGAAGCATATTCTGCCTGGGCGGGGGAAAAAGACTGGAAGATTATACATTTAAAAGATAGCATATTTCCAGATGAAGATCTCGATTTGCATACCGCAGTATAACAGGATCAATTTTCTGCTCAGGAGCCTGGCGCTTATTGAAAAGCAAACTTATCCGCAACTGGAAGTAGTTGTCAGCGATGACTGTTCTACCGACGATACCGAACATCAGATCAGGCGATTGATCCCTTCGTATAAATTCCCGTTGACGTATAAGCGAAATGAAACCAATCTCGGTTATGACCGGAATTTCCGCCAGAGCATCGAACTGGCCACAGGCGAATATATCATTGTGATCGGAAATGACGACAGCATCAACCCTCAATACGATCTTGGCAAGCTTGCCGGTTTTCTGGAGAACCATGCTTATCCCGATATCGGTTTTTGCAATTTCATAGAAGAGGCTTCCGGCAATGTATTGGTTGAAAGAGCCAAAACTACCGATGTGCTTGGAACAGGCCATATCACTGCCATGCACTATTATTCCTGCTTCAGCTTTGTAGGAGGACTGGTTTATAAACGAGAGATGTTTTTGAAATATAATACTTCCAAGCATGATGGAAGTATCTTTGCTCAGATCTATCTGGGATGCCTGATGATTTCGTCGGGTTGTGTATTGTTTTCTGTTCGTGAGCCGGTTGTAATAAAGGATATTGTAGTGAAAGAATCGGTGCGCAATTCTTATCGCGACCGGTTGGCGAGAACCTGGAAGGAATATAAACCTGTATCGGGCGGACTGCCTGCTGTGATCAATACGTTGATCGATGCATTCCGCGACGCCAATGTGCTGAGCCAGTCGCTGATTTATTCCATCTATAAACGGATCTATTCCATTACTTTTCCCTTCTGGCTGATCGATTACAAAAGCAATGGCGCCTTTCCGGAAGCGGTAGGCCTGATGCACGGACTGTATCCCGGGAACGATGAGAATTTTAAATTGCTGGTGTTTTGGAATAAACTCCGGATCTATTCGTTTTATGTCATTTGCGGGATAGGAGGATTGGTGACGCCGGTATGGGCCTTCAGGAAAATGAAAGCCGGCTTGTACAAACGGTTTAAAAGATAGTGCTCATGCTCGGACTGATCTTTCGGAAATTGCCGGAGTTTAAAGGCAAACGCACTCTTGCCAATTTTTTATACGGGCATAGAAGATCCAAGGCAAAAGATATTCAGATCAGCGGAAAATATGCTTGTAAATACATTCTTCCCAATTTGAAAGAATTCCTTGCCTTCGATCTGTTCATTAACGGCATTTATGAGCAGGATGTTCATGAGCTTTTGGTTAACCGCATTCCTCGAAATGGTGTATTCCTCGATTTAGGAGCGAATATAGGGGCCATCACCATACCTTTATGCAAAAGACGGAAAGATATCAGTGTAATTTGCGTGGAAGCGGCGCCATGGGTTTTCGAATACCTTAACAGGAATATCAGGCAAAACGGGCTGGAATCGCGGGTTTCCTGTTTCAACTATGCTCTTTTTAATGAAGATAATAAACGGCTGGCCTTTTTCAGCCCCCAGGAAAAATTCGGAAAAGGCTCTTTGTCCCAGGGCGTATTTACTGATACGGGAGTAGAAGTGGAAACAGTCAGCCTGGACGGATTGCTGAACCGGTTAATGTTGAAACGGGTCGATT
>CAYYZJ010000019.1:0-3489 GCA_964475615.1 uncultured Flavitalea sp.
GTATATCATTAAGTTTTTTAAAGAAAAACACTGTTAACTTTACCGCTCAACGATTGTCGATGATAAAATTTTTCATGCCTTTCCTGTTACTGGCTTTTTCTACCGGTCATGCACAGGTTCAGCCCGCAATGTTTGAAAAAGGACGGATCAGTACAGGCGATTATGAGACCCATCCGGCATTTTCGCCTTCCGGGGATACCCTGTATTTTTTAAAATGCCTTCCGGATGCCAGCTTCTGTTCCATTTGTGTGTCTTATCACCGGAACGGCCAGTGGACCGAACCGGAGATCGTTCCTTTTTCGGGCAGGTATTCGGACGCCGATCCTTTTGTAAGCAAGGACGGCAAGACCATTTATTTTGTTTCCAATCGCCCGGTGAAACCCGGCGACCCGGCCAGGGAAGACTGGGATATCTGGAAAGTGGAACGCAAGGCATCGGGCTGGAGCGAGCCGGTGCATCTCGACAACAATTTCAACAGCAGCGCGAGTGAATATTTTCCCACCATTGCCGATAACGGCAATTTCTATTTCGGGTCTTCGCGAAAAGGAGGCAGGGGGCGTGCGGATATCTATGTGTCCAGGTTCACCGGAAACGGCTATGCCGCAGCGGAGAACCTGGGCGATTCCATTAATACGGAATACAACGAATACGAGCCGTTCATTGCTCCCGATGAAAGCTATCTTATCTTCATGGCAACAGTGCCTAATGGAATTGCCAATGCCGATTTTTATATCAGCTATCACCGTAACGGCAAATGGACAAAAGCAGTAAAGCTGCCTGCTCCCCTAAATTCCGCTGCAACGGATTGGGGTGGCAAGGTTACCCGGGACGGGAAATATTTTTTCTTCGGCAGCAGCCGGAATACCATAACGGATGCATTGCCCGGCCGGGAAAACATGCCGGAATATGAAACCAGATTGCATGAGGCCGGGAATGGGCTGGGCGATATTTATTTTATTGATCTTGCCGCAATAAAGTGATGGCCTTTGAAATATTTTATTTATCTTTTGCCTGGTTGCACAGTAAAACGCCTGCCTCGGGAACTGCTGACCTTCAATAGCATTTCCATGAAAAATATACTTCTCCCGGCAATCGTTTCCATGTTACTGGCTGCGCTGCCGGCACATAATATTCCGTTCGGCAAAAGACAATCTTCCCGCAATACAGTAACCAAACCTTTTTTTGACGGGCGTTCAAAGATCTATTGCAGTCCGACTGCTGGTCTTGGAACAGACAGTCTCCTGAATGATGTTCCGCCGCTTCCCGGCTGGGGCATTTATCGCTGGAAGATCAGCACCCGTTCCGACAGCGCGCAGTTTTATTTCAACCAGGGCATCAGCCTGTATTATGGATTCCATATTATCGAAGCGATGGCCTCATTTAAAAAAGCAGCCGCTTTCGATCCTCAATGCGCCATGGCCTTCTGGGGTCAGGCACTGGCTTACGGCCCCAATATCAATGATGCCGGATTTTACCAGGAAAACCCGGCTGCATGGATAGCTGCTGAAAAAGCAGAGCGCCTTTCGGACGGCACTACCGAAAAAGAGCAGGCCCTGATCCGGGCTCAGCTTAGTCATTATACGGCGGATACTCCCGTGAACAGGGCTGCCTTGAATAACGCGTATGCAGCGGCTATGAAAGCCGTGTACCTTCGGTTCAATACGGATGCAGACGCTTCCATCCTGTATGCGGATGCGCTGATGAACCTGCATGCCTGGGATTTTTATAACTATGATGGACAGCCGAAGAGCTGGACACCGGAGCTGACCGGCCTGCTGGAGCATACCCTGAAACGATATCCCGATCATCCGGGAGCCATCCATTATTATATCCATGCGCTCGAAGCATCCGACCGGCCGGGGATGGCGTTGCCTTATGCACGCAGGCTCAGTACCCTGATGCCCGATGTATCGCACATGGTGCACATGGCTTCGCATATCTATATCCGTACGGGTTTATACAGCGAGGGCATTGAATCGAACCGGAAAGCAGTGGCCGCCTTTTATAAGTATGTTTCACTATATGCCCCTTCGGAAGGGAACTCCCCTTTGTATCTCCTGCATAATGTTGACATGGAAGGCTCGCTGGCCATGATGGCCGGAAGGTATGCCGATGCTCAGGCCGCATTTAAGAAAGTACATGATGAGCTGGATAGATCCGGGCTTTCCATGATGGAGATCAGACCCGGATTGGGAGAAGCTGCACAGTTCGCGTATACTCAGTCCTGTCTTAACTGGGTGCGCTTCGGGAAATGGGATTCGATACTGGCGCTGGCGCTTCCCGACGATAAATTCGCTTATGCCGGGGCGCTCTGGCATTTCGCCAGGGGAATGGCCCTGGTGCGGAAAGCCGATATTGCCGGCGCATCCGGAGAGCTGTCGGCCTTACGGCAAAAGATTGCCGTTCCTTCCATGCAGGAACGGTTCGGCCCCTTCAACACAGGAGCGCATGGTGCCGGCGTGGCTGCCTATATCCTGGAGGGAGAAATCGATCTGGCCAAAGGAAATGCAGCGGAAGGAATAGCCTTGCTGCAGAAAGCAGTGGACATGGAAATGACGCTCATCTATAATGAACCGGCCGACTGGCGCATTCCCGCCAGACATTACCTTGGCGCTGCCCTCGTCAGAAACAACCGCGCCGCTGATGCAGAAAAAGTATTCCGCGATGATCTGCGCAAAAACCCGATGAATGTATGGGCGCTGAAGGGGCTGGAAATGGCGCTGGACAAACAGGGAAAAACCACTGCCGCCCGGTCTGCTGCCGGCCGGTTCAAGACTGCCGCCGCGCAGGCCGATGTTGTCATCAGCTCATCTGTTTTTTAACCGGACCCGGCATTGCCGGGTTTATGGAAAATGCAAAGGCGGCCATCTTAGCAGCAATCCATTTTCAGCCGATATGCACAAAGCAGCCAGGAATAAGCGATCCAAGCATAAGATATCAGAAGCGGTAAAATCGAATGTTGCGATGCATCCGTTTGTGATCGTTTCAATACTGGCAGCACTTGTCCTCGTGGTTTTAACCATTATATTTTATCTTTTCGGATCCACATGGTGAATGTTAATCGACCAGATTTTTATTGTGGACAAATGGAATATCGAATTTCCTGTGATTGATGCCATTGGTAGTGCCGCAAGTGGCATCGACCGTAACGCCGGTGATGGCAGCGGCCAAATCGGAAGCCAGGAAAACGGCGGTATTGGCTATATCTGCCATCAGTGGCAGTTTCTTCAGCATGGTCTCTTCTTCCAGTTTTTCAAGAAATGTTTTTCCTGCCTGCGGATCATGGACCACTGCTTCAACGAATGGCCTTGAATCGGGCGATCCTGCAGAGCGGATATTCACCACGCGAATGCCATAGAGGCCCAACTCGATGGCCAGATCCCTGGAGAATGCTTCGATGGCACAGCAGGCAGTTCCGAATCCGCCGGAAAGCGGACAGCCTTTTCCGCCGGGCGTTGCACTTAAAGAAAGGATCACTCCTTTTCCCTG
>CAYYZJ010000020.1:0-1831 GCA_964475615.1 uncultured Flavitalea sp.
AGGCATTGAAAATACCAGGCGCATGAAGCTCGATCCCAATACAGTGAATGTGCATGGCGGAGCGGTTTCATTGGGGCATCCGCTGGGTTGCAGCGGGGCGAGGATCATCGTTACGCTCATCAATGTGCTCAAACAGAACCGCGCGAAGTATGGTGCGGCTGGCATTTGCAACGGCGGCGGAGGGGCCAGCGCAATGGTTATTGAAAGCCTGGTTTAATTAGCTAAGTTTTTGGTGTGCCTTTCTGAACTGCAGCGGAGTATTGCCATTCCACTTTTATTCGGCCTATATTGATCACACGCCATAAAGATACTGCTCATGGATATAGTCCACTACGGCAGTGAGGTTATTGGTTTGCTCGTATACTTTCAGCTGCCTGTCGGCGCCGGTGCCCTGTTCGAGTATCCTGCCTACTTTGTTCAATGCATATCGGCTGCCGAGGTCTTCGGCTACATCGTCAACAAAATCGAGCAGCTCATAGATCAATACGCGGGTATTCACTTCCTCTTCTTTTCCGAAATCGATCAGTCTTCCGTCGATGCCATAGCGGCTGGCCCTCCATTTATTTTCGTTTACCAGTGCCCGTTGGTAAATCATATAGTTCATGTTCCTGGAGCGGAGCTTGTACAGCTTGGCGCATACGCCCTGGAACAAAGCGGCGATGGCGATGGTTTCTTCAACGGTCATCGGCACATCGCAGATCCTGAACTCAACGGTATTGAACAAAGGATGCACCCTAAGATCCCACCAGATCTTTTTGGCATTGTCGATGCAATTGGTTTTGATCAGCAGCTTTACATAGCGGTCGTACGCTTCGATGCTTTCAAAATAGTCGGGGATGCCGGTGCGCGGAAATTTATCGAACACTTTTGTGCGGAAAGATTTGTATCCCGTTTTTCTTCCTTCCCAGAAGGGCGAATTGGCGCTGAGCGCATAGATATGCGGTAAAAAATAACGGGCTGAATTGGCGATATGCACGGCCATGTCGCGGTTCTCCATGCCCACATGCACGTGCAGCCCGAAGATGAGATTGCTCCGTGCTGCTTCCTGCAGTTCATTTACAATTTCATTATACCGGGCATGATCGGTGATGAGCTGGCTTTCCCAATGGCTGAAGGGATGCGTTCCCGAAGCGCCCATCCAGAATCCCAGGTCGCCCGCGATCTGGGCAATGGTGCGTCGCAGGATGGCTACATCTTTATAAGCTTCCTCTACGTTCTGGCAGATATCCGTTCCTACTTCCACTACGGCCTGGTGCATTTCGGCCTTCACTTTGTCTTTGATCACTTTTTGTCCTTCGTGCACGATCTTCTGTTCATGGCTTTTCAGCTCCCTGGTGGTGGGATCCAATACCATGTACTCTTCTTCTATACCCAGCGTAAAATGTTTGTAGTTGATGTTTGCCATAAGTTGTTTAGGGGTGATGGCTGTTAATATTGGAATACATCGTTGAGATCGATCTCTATGCCGGGTAAGACAGATGAGCCGATGATCTCTCCCGGTACATAAGGTTTGCTGCCGATGTATTTGCCGTTTTGTAAGGTATAGATGATGAGGTTTTTTTCAGCAGGATTGATGATCCAGTATTCAAGCACACCAGATTCCTGGTACAATTCAAATTTGTAGGTCGCTTCTTTTTTGGAATTCCTGGGGGAGAGGATTTCAATTACCAGATCGGGTGCGCCGCAGCAGCCTCTTGTATCGAGTTTGGCCGGATCACAGACCACACATAAATCAGGCTGTACTACGGTAGTGATTTCATGATCTTTCTTTTTATTGTGTACCGGAAGGCGCACATCGAAAGGCGCCTGGTACACTTTGCATGTTTTACCT
>CAYYZJ010000021.1:0-2140 GCA_964475615.1 uncultured Flavitalea sp.
TCGGCCAATTTCAGGCACGGCCCTTCGGTAAGCACCTACACTACACTGAAACCGGCTACTTCCTTTACGCATGAACTGATAAAGCCGGCAGTGGAGCTGGTGGAAGGGCTTTATGAACAGGGAAGGGAATATAAAAAAGCAGGCGTTATGCTCAGCGGGCTAGTCCCCGACCAATCGATACAAAGCAATTTATTCGTCCCTGAATCCAAGAACAGGAACCGCCTGCTGATGGACACGCTCGACAATGTCAATTTCAGCATGCGCGATGATATACTCAAATTCTGCTCTTCCGGCATAAACAAGAACTGGAAGATGCGGCAGGAACTGCGATCGGGCAGATACAGCAGCCGCTGGGAAGAACTGAAAGAAGTGCAATGAAAAAATAGGCAGTATGGAAAACAAGGGAGAAATCATTATCTATGATACGGAGGATGGGAAGATCCAGTTGGAAGTGAGATTGGAAAATGAAACTGTTTGGCTGAGCCAAGATCAGATGGGATTGCTGTTCGGAAAAAGCAAAAAAACGATATCCGAACATATTTCCAATGTGTTCCAGGAAAAAGAGCTCGATACCACGTCAGTTGTCCGGAAATTCCGGACAACTGCAAGCGATGGCAAATTATACAATTACAATATCTATAATCTCGATGTGATCATTTCCGTTGGCTATCGCGTAAAATCCAGGCAGGGCACCCAGTTCCGCATCTGGGCAACCAAAACATTAAGAGACCATCTCGTAAAAGGCTTTTCCATCAACGAAAAAAGACTGCAGGAGCAGAAAAACAAATTGCGTGAGCTACAGCAAACCGTGGAATTCATCCAGCAAAGCGTATCCCAAAAAGAACTGAACTCCGACGAAGCCAAAGGATTGCTGGAGATCATCAACCAATACACCCGCTCATTCATCCTCCTGAACCGGTTCGACAGCAATACGCTTGAAATAAGGCATCTCAACACCCATCTCACTTATGCCATCAATTATGAAGAAGCCATTGCAGCCATCGATCAATTGAAAAAAGAACTGATGGCAAAACAGGAAGCATCGGAACTTTTCGGGCGACAAAAAGACGGCGCTTTCCGCGGCATCCTGAAAACTGTTGTGCAGACCTATGGCGGGAACTATCTTTATCTGAGCGTGGAGGAACAGGCCGCTCATCTTTTGTATTTTGTCATCAAGAATCATCCGTTCACCGATGGCAATAAAAGAACGGGTGCTTTCCTGTTCATCTGGTTCCTGGAAAGGAATAAGCATCTTCTAACCAAAAAAGGGAAACTGAAAATAAACGACAATGCGCTGGTAGCGCTGGCCTTGCTGGTAGCCCAAAGCGATCCTGCCCATAAAGAGATCATGATCAGGCTGATTATCAACCTGATCAATGAAGAAGATCTGGTTTAATATTTGTTTTCCGGGAATTTTTACAATATAGTCATCACTCATCCGTCTACCGCTATGTATGGAGGAGTTATTGACGATAGAACAGGCCATGAGCATTTCGTCCAGAAAAAATATCAGTACGGTCATCGGCCAGTTCGGGAAACGGCTGCTGGGATTCATACGCCAGCGGGTGAGCAATGAATCGGATGCGGAAGACATTCTGCAGGATGTCTGGTACCAGCTTACCGCAACGGTAGATACCCAACCCATCGAGCAGATGAGCAGTTGGCTTTTTACGGTTGCCAGGAATAAGATCACCGATAATTACCGCAAAAAAAAGCCGGAATTTCTGGATGATCTTTCCGCAGGCAGCGATGAAGAAGGAGAGATCAGCTTTCAGGACATTCTTTTCGATGACAGCAGGAATCCCGAAACAGAACACCTGCGCAATCTTTTCTGGAAGGCCTTGCAGGAGGCGCTGGAAGAGTTGCCGGAAGATCAGCGGAATGTTTTCTTATGGAATGAACTGGAGGGTATTTCTTTCAAAGACATTGCTGAACGAACAGGAGAAAACGTCAATACACTCATCTCCAGAAAGCGTTACGCCGTGCTGCATTTGCGCGAACGGCTGCTGACGCTGTACAACGAAATCATAAATCATTAAAATAGTAATCATGAAACGCTTTCGGTTTCTCAAGGTCGTCAAGGTGCTTGTATTCGTTATTGCCGGCCTGTTTATTTTCGGCAGCATCGTTATGCTGCTCT
>CAYYZJ010000022.1:0-12236 GCA_964475615.1 uncultured Flavitalea sp.
ACCAATGAAAAGATGATGCTTTATCCGCTAAGCAGGATTAGATTATATAACACATTCGACAATAGCGGTAATGAAATTGAAGGAAGAATAAAATATACGCGCCTTTTTTCAATTATTGCAGGAATTATATTGATCATTGCCTGCATCAACTTTATGAACCTTGCTACTGCACGCAGCGAAAAACGCTCCAAAGAAGTAGGCGTTCGCAAAGTGCTGGGAGCAACGAAAGGACGCCTTACGCTTCAATTTATGGGCGAAGCGATTTTACTGTCGTTCATTGCCGCTTTCATTTCAGTTTGTATTATATATTTTCTTTTGCCCTTTTTCAATTCACTCACAGAAAAAAACTTATCGCCCCGCTTGTTCGGCTTGAGCCATCTTTCTTTCCTGATAATTATTGCGCTAACCTGCGGCTTGCTGGCGGGCAGTTATCCTGCACTGTATCTTTCGGCGTTTAATCCGGTATCTGTTTTAAAAGGATTAAAAATTAAATACAGCAGCGAAGCATTTATTCGCAAAGGGCTTGTAATAGCGCAGTTTGCCGCGTCCGTAATTTTTATTATCTGTTCAGTAATAATCTATCAGCAGATCGTTTACTTAAAACAAAAGGATATCGGATTTAATAAGCAGAACCTTATTTACAGCAGCGTGCAGGGCAATGTGAAAAGGAATTTTGCCGCCATTAAAAACGATTTGATTGCAAGCGGCGCTGCGGAAAATGCAAGCCTGAGCATATCCAATGTGCTTACCGGCGGTTATTCGAGCGATGGGTTTAGCTGGGAAGGGAAAGACCCCGCTAAACAGGTATTAATAAGCTTTGAAACCGTAAGCCCCGAATATATAAATACAACCGGGATGCAACTGATAGCCGGCAGCGATTTTGATGGCAATATCAGGAACAACTCCCATCGCGTTATTATTAATGAAACATTTGCCAGATTAATAGGAAAGAAAAACGTCATAGGAACACTTATCAATGGTGAGATGACGGTGGTCGGCGTAGTAAAAGATTTCACCTTTGGCAATGTGTTCAAAGCGCCTATGCCGGCTATGCTTATACCGGATACAACAAATGTTTATACGCTTAGCATCCGTCTGAAAAATAACGCCGACCTGCAACGTAACATGGCCACGATAACAAAAGTGATGAAGGCGGATAATCCTGGTTATCCTTTTGAGTTTAATTTTTTGGACAATGATTTTGATGCCTATTTTAAAACAGAAACGCTCACCGGAAAATTAGCAGGCATTTTTTCCGCATTGGCAATTATTATTTCCTGTTTAGGCCTGTTTGGATTAGCCGCTTACACCGCCGAAAGAAGAACCAAAGAAATTGGCATAAGAAAAGTATTGGGCGCAAGCGTGAATGGCATTGCAACACTATTGTCAAAAGATTTTTTAAAGTTAGTCGGCATTGCCTGTTTGATCGCTTTTCCAGTGGCATGGTGGATTATGCACAACTGGTTGCAGAACTATCAATACCGGATTGAAATAAGCTGGTGGATATTTCTGTTAGCAGGAATTTCAGCCATGTTGATTGCATTAATGACCATCAGCTTTCAATCCATCAAAACAGCAACGGCCAACCCGATGAAGAGTTTGCGAACGGAATGATACCCTATATTCCAAAAGTGGAGGATTAGGGGCTTAATAAATAAATTTTATCATTTAAAAATTACTCCCTTTAGAGGTGAGGGATTTATGTTTAAAAATTATTTAAAAACTGCATGGCGGAATATCATTCGCAATAAAGCTTTTTCAGTCATTAATATTCTGGGATTGGCATTAGGGCTGGCTTGCAGCCTGCTGATCTTTTTATGGGTGCAGGATGAGCGCAGCAAGGATGATTTTCATGAAAATGCATCTTATTTATATGATGTTTATGAGCGGGTATTTTCGGCAGGCAGGCTGGAAACCGGATACTGGACGCCCGGCGTGCTGGCCGGCGAACTGAAACGGAATATCCCTGAAATAAAATATGCTTCCAGCTTTATTAACTGGGGCGATGAAAGGGTGTTCAGCGTGGGCGACAAAAACATCGGCATGAACGGCTGTCATGCAGACAGCGATTTTTTTAAGATGTTCAGCTATCCTTTGCTGGAAGGCAAAGCCGGTCGGGCATTGACAACGCCTGATGCCATCGCTATCTCCAAAACCATGGCTGTTGATTTTTTCGGAAGCCCTGCCAATGCCATCGGCAAAACGATCCTTTATAATACTACTGAAAATTTTAAAATAACCGCTGTATTCGATGTGCCTGCCAATTCCTCCCTGAAATTCGATTATGTGCTGAACTGGGATCATCAACTGCAGGAAGTGGGATGGCTGAAGCTTTGGATCTACCGCAGTCCGTTTACTTTTATCCAGTTACAGCCCGGCGCGGATCCTGCAAAGGTGGAAGCCAAAATAAAAAATTTTCTTTCTCCTTATCTGAATGCCGGCGACAATAAAAATGGAACGGGCTACCGCACCGAGCTCGGTCTCCAGCGCTTCGATGCCATGTACCTGAATTCCGCTTATAAAAACGGCGTACCCGATGGCGGCCGCATTGAATACGTGAGGCTGTTCAGCATCATCGCCGTTTTTATTTTGCTGATCGCCTGCATCAATTTCATGAACCTGGCCACTGCCCGGGCAGTAAAGCGGGCCAGGGAAGTAGGCATCCGCAAAACCGTCGGTGCGCTGCGCCTGCGGCTGATCGTGCAGTTCATCGGCGAAGCCATGATGCTCACTTTTTTTGCCATCGTCCTGGCGCTGATAATGGTGTTTGCGGCATTGCCTTATTTTAACGTGCTTACCGGAAAGCAGATGGCCTTTCCCTTTGCCTCCGCATCTTTCTGGCTTACCATCTTGCTGCTGCTTTGCATAACGGGCTTTGCAGCCGGAAGCTATCCTGCCTTGTTCCTTTCTGCGCTTAATCCGGTGAAGGTATTGAAGGGATCGGTCAGGTTCAGTGCCGGAGCGTTATTATTCCGCAAAGGGCTGGTGGTATTCCAGTTTGTGCTTTCGATCGTGATGATCACCGGAACCATCATCATTTCGCAGCAAATACATTATGTGCAAACCAAAAACCTGGGTTATGATAAAGAAAACCTGGTTTATATTCCCTTCCAGGGCAACCTGGGCGGCAAGTTCGACTTATACAGGCAGGAGCTTTTGAACATGCCGGGCATAGCGGGCGTAACCATGAACACCAATCCCCCTTCGCATATCGGCACGCATGTATATAATATGGACTGGGAAGGCAAGGATCCGGCCTCCAGGGTGATCGTCATTCATAACGGCGTGGGCTATGACTATTTAAGCATGATGAACATACCCGTTGTGCAGGGACGCGGCTTCAGCAGGGATTTTCCTTCGGACACTGCCAAAACACATTTTCTCATTAATGAAACGCTCCTGAAGATAACGGGTTTACAAAACCCCATCGGCAAAAGGCTCAGCTTTTTCGATTATCACGGAACCATCATTGGCGTGATAAAGGATTTCCATTTAAGGTCGCTGCACGATCCCATAGAACCGCTGGTATTGTATTGGGGCGAACACGAAGGATGGGGCAGCGTATTGATTAAAACGAAAGCCGGACAAACACAGCAGGCCGTTGCCAGCGCCGAAAAAGTGTTTAAACAACTTGAACCGAAATTTCCTTTCCGTTATTATTTCGCCGATGAAGAATACCAGAAATTATACACGAGCGAACTGACGGTAAGCAAACTCTCGGACAGCTTTTCCTTTCTGGCCATTTTCATCGCCTGCCTGGGATTGCTTGGCCTTACCATGTTCACCGCAGAGCAACGCAGAAAGGAGATCGGCGTGCGAAAAGTGATCGGCGCAAGCGTGGGTGATATTGTAACGATGTTATCCAAAGACATCATAAAGCTGGTTATTATTTCAGCCATTATTGCCACGCCTGTTGCATGGCTGGCCATGAACAACTGGCTGCAAAATTTTGCATACAGAATAAGCATTAGCTGGTGGATATTTTTTGCAGCAGGCGCATTGGCACTATTGATTGCACTGGCAACGATAAGCTGGCAGGCAGTAAAGGCAGCTATGGCAAACCCGGTGAAGTCGTTGCGAACAGAGTGAGTATCGTGAACGTCAATCCTGAAACGGAAATTGGTAGAAGGTATAAGGCAAAAGGCATAAGGTGAATCCAAATCAAATATCTGACATCATTAAATCAGAGATCAGACATGATAAAGAATTATTTCAAAACGGCATGGCGAAACCTTATTAAAAATAAGCTTTTCAGCATTATAAATATTTCCGGCCTGGCCATTGGCATTGCAGGCTGCATTTTAATTGGCTTATATGTTTATAATGAACTCAGCTATGACCGTTTTCATAAAAATGCCGGCCGGTTATTTCGCGCAACCACTGAATATACCGTCAATGGTGAAAAAAAAGAAGGCGGCACTACCGGGTCTATGGCCGGTGTGCGTTTGTCCGCTGCTTTTCCGCAGATTGAATCGTATGTACGTATCCTGAATTTTGAGCCTTATGCCGTTCAATATCGGCAAAAAACGTTTGTTGAAAATAAATTGTTGTTTGCCGATTCTACTTTCTTCAGCATGTTCTCTTTTCCGTTAATTGAAGGAGATGCAACAACTGCTTTGAATGCGCCCAATAAAATTGTTATTACCCAATCCACGGAGAAAAAATATTTTGGCAAGAAAGATGCGCTGGGCAAAGTATTGAGGATAGCCGGAACAACAGATTATATTGTTTCAGGCATAGCGCGGGATGCCCCTGCCAATTCACAGATTAAATTTGATTTTGTGGCTTCTTTTGCAAGCCTGCCCAGCGCCCGCCATCCTGAGTGGTGGCGGGGAATATACGCTACTTATTTTTTGCTTCATGATGCTGCCAATGCGCCTTTATTGGAAAAGAGCATTCCGGCATACATGAAAAATCAGAAAGATGTCGGGCAGTCAGGCAATGATTACCTGATATACCATCTTGAGCCCATCACCAAAGTTCATCTATATTCTTCTTTAGATGCGCTTGAGCCCAATGGCAATATCATGTACATCTATATTCTCTGCGCCGTTGCCATTTTAATACTGGGCATAGCTTGTGTAAACTATACCAATCTTTCCACTGCGCTGGCTGCACGCCGTGTTACGGAAATTGGTATCCGAAAAGTGTTAGGCTCGGTAAGATGGCAATTGTTCCGGCAATTTATCGGCGAATCACTGCTGCTGAATTTATTTGCTGTTTCGATTGCTGTTGTTTTGGTGATCGCATCACTGCCGCAATTCAATCAGCTTGTTGAACGGCAGCTTAGCCTTACTATGTTAATGCGTCCTTTTTCAATTACATTATTGTTGTTATTCTTTTGCATCATCAGCTTTACTTCCGGCGCTTACCCGGCTTTTATCTTATCCAATTTAAAGCTCATCAAAATACTAAAGACAGGATTCTCTTTTTCCGGCGGCTCGGGAACATTGCGTAAATCGCTTATCGTTTTTCAATTCTTTGTTTCCGTATTTCTCATCATCTCTACAGTTATAATCCTTCAGCAGATGTCATACATAAGAAATAAGAATATGGGGTATGATAAAGACCATGTTATTGTGCTGCCTGCTGATGGCATAATGCGACCGGAGTTCCAGTCAATTAAAGAGGCCATTAAGCGGGTTCCGGATGTGGTTTCGGTAAGCTGCGGCACGGAAGAACCTACATATATTCATTGGGATGATGAAGTTACTGCCGGTGATAATGCTTCATCTGCTCCTTTATTTGTGCATGCATCGCCTACAGATATTGATTTTGTAAAAACAATGGGCTTGCATCTTATTGCAGGCAGTGATTATACTTTATCTGACTGGATGCAAATGAACGATACAACTGATCCGCATACCTCTTTCATGCTGAATGAAACGCTTGCAAAAGCTTTGGGATGGACGCCGGAAGAAGCAATCGGCAAAACTATTTACAGGGGCGATAGAAATGGCCAGAAAGGAATTGTAAAAGCTGTGGTGAAAGATTTTAATTTCGCTCCATTACATGAGCCTATTGCCCCGCTGGTGATTTTTTTAGATTCAAATTATCGCCACATTTATAAGGCATTTGTGAAAGTATCAGGCAATCATCTTCCTTCAACAATACAAGCGCTTGAAAATACATGGAAAGAACGTGTAACACACAGACCTTTTCAATATCATTTTTTAGATGAAAATTTTAATACAATTTATCATGCCGAGCAACAAACAGCGCAAATATTCAGCGTGTTTGCAAGCATGGCAATAATACTTGCATGTTTAGGATTATTTGCATTAACGGCTTATACTGTTGTGCAGCGTACAAAAGAAATTGGTATTAGAAAAGTGTTGGGCGCAGGAGTGTGGCCCATAGATATCTTCCGCAATGAGCTTAAAAAAAATCCGGCCATTGAAGCGGTTGCCGCATCGGCCACCATTCCGGGAAAGCAGCGTGAATACAAGATAACGGTCAAAAGAATGGGCAGCAATGCCAATGATTCCATTATTACCCGTTTCAACAGCATGGACTATGATTTCCTGGATGTATTTAAAATGAAGCTGATCGCCGGAAGGAATTTCTCGCTCAATTTCCCGAAAGACCCCGATACTTCCGTCATTATAACGGAAACGGCCAGCCGCCTGCTGCATTTCAAAAAGCCGGAAGACGCCATTGGGAAAATAATCAGCTCTTCGGATTTTGAAAGATGGAAACCCATTATTGTAGGAGTGGTGAATGATTACCACCAGGTTTCATTGAAAAAGCCGCTGGAACCCACTTTATTTTCCTGCTCGCTCTATGACGGTGAGTTCTATTCCATGCGCATCCACGGGTCGGCAGCCCAGCTTCCGCAGATCCTGCAGCATGTGCAGTCGTCCTGGACAAAAGCATTCCCCGGCAATCCCTTCGAATATTTTTTTCTCGATGATTATTTCAATAAGCAATACCAGAATGAACGCCGGTTCGGAAAGCTGTTTACCAGCTTTGCCGTACTGGCCATCATCATCAGTTGCCTGGGTCTGTTCGGGCTTTCGGCTTTTACAGCCTCGCAGCGCATCAAGGAGATCGGCATCCGCAAGGTGCTGGGCGCTTCGGTAGTGAATATCACCGGCATGCTTTCGAAGGATTTTCTCAAGCTGGTGGCCATCGCCATCCTGGTATCCACGCCGGTATCCTGGTTCGTTATGCATCAATGGCTGCAGGGCTTTGCTTATCGCATCAATATCAGTTGGTGGATATTCGCTGCAGCAGGCCTTATCGCATTGCTGATCGCTTTGCTTACGGTAAGCTTTCAGGCAATCAAGGCAGCCATCAGCAGCCCGGTGAAATCGCTTCGTACAGAATAGTCTGAACTGGGATGTATGGGATGTGTGGGAATATTGGGAAATGGATAAAATTGAAAAATTAAAACCAATGTTTAAAAACTATTTCAAGACCGCCTGGCGCAACCTTTGGAAGAACAAGGTTTATTCCGCCATCAACATCATCGGCCTCGCCATCGGCATGGCCGCCTGCATCGTGATCCTGCTCTTCATATTTTATGAAAACAGCTTCGACAGCTTTCATACAAAGAATATCTATCGCCTCAATGAGGTGCAGAAATTCGAGGGAATGGTGGCTTCGCAGAAAGTGGCCCTGTCGATGTTCCCCATGGGTCCCACACTGAAAAAAGAATTTCCTGAAATAAAAAATTTCACCAGAATAAGCTGGGGTCAAAAAATTCCCATCGGTTACGGGGAGAAAAAAATATTCCTTCCATTCCTGTTCAGGGTGGATTCCACTTTTTTGCAAATGTTCGATTTCAAGTTGCTGCAGGGCAACCGCGGAACCGTATTGCAGAAACCGAACAGCATTGTGCTTACGCAGCAGGCCGCCGGCCTTATTTTCGGGAAGGAAAATCCGTTGGGAAAAACGGTCGCCACTTATGGCGGCGATACAACAAGCTTTATCGTGACCGGCATCCTGGAAAACGTGCCGCAAAATTCCCAGATGCAGTTCGATGCCCTGGTATCCTTCAATACATTTTATAAGCCCGACTGGATGAACTGGTGGGGAGGCAACTGGCTGGATACCTACTTCGAGCTTGCACCTAACGCCAATGCACAAATGCTGGAGAAGAAATTCCCTGCCTATCTTAAAAAGTATATGGCCCAGAACGATAACTGGAAAAATTACGAGCTGTTCCTGCTTCCGCTGAAAGAAGTGCATGCCGGCGCTTCCGATATAGGGCTGGACTATATCAATTACCAGAAATTCGACAAGCGCTATACCAATATCTTCTCCATCATAGCCCTCATCGTGCTGGTGATCGCCTGCGTCAATTTCATGAACCTGTCTACCGCCCGCTCCGCCGAAAGGGCCCGCGAAGTAGGCATCCGGAAATCGGTTGGGGCTCACCGTTATCAACTGGCCATTCAGTTCATCGGCGAAACGGTGCTGCTCTCCCTCATCGCCCTGCTCCTTGCACTCATACTCGTTCAGCTGGCGCTTCCATATATCAATAACCTGAGCCAACGCGATATCAGCTCGCCCTTTACCGGCAACAGATGGATCCTGCTGCCCATTATTGGAGGCACATTGCTGGTAGGACTGCTATCAGGGCTTTATCCTGCCGCCTATCTATCTTCTTTCCAGGCAGTAAAAGTGCTCAAGGGTTCGATCCAGACGGGCAAAAACAAAGGGACGCTGCGGAATATTCTGGTAGTAGCCCAGTTCAGCAGCGCCATCTTTCTCATGATCGCTACCATCTTTGCCATCAGGCAACTGGCCTTTATGCAGGAAAAGGATCCCGGCTTCAACCGCGATCAGGTAGTGACCATACCGCTCGACAATATTACTTCCCCCAAATTTGATTTATTGAAACAGGAGCTGCTCGGCAATTCGCTGGTTACTGCAGTAACCGGGGCGCAGGATCAACTGGGCAGCCATCTCGACCAGTCGGGCATACAGTTCAAGGGAGATGGCCCGCTGCGGCAGCTTACTTCAACCCGGCTGATCGTGGACCCGGACTATCTTAATCTCTATAAGATATCACTGCTGCTTGGAAAAAATTTTTCGCATGAAAAATCGGCCAACGGAAGGGAATACATCATCAATGAATCGCTGGCCAAAGAATTGTTGAAAGACAATCCCAAAGCGCCGGTATCATCCTTGCTGGGAAGGCAATTCGGCTTCGATTCGCTGGGAACGATCGTGGGCATTGCCAGGGATTTTAATTTTAACTCCCTGCACTATAAGATCGAAACCATGTTCATGTTTAACCAGAAGGACTGGGGCTATTCCACCCTTTCGGCAAAAATAAACGGTGCAAAAGCGCAACAGGCCATTGCTTTCATTCAATCTACCTGGAAAAAGATCTTTCCCGATCATCCTTTCGAATACCAGTTCCTCGACGAACATTTTGAAGAAGTATATCGCGCCGACAAGCAGGTAAGCCGTATCGTAGGCATACTGGCTGCGCTGGCCATCATCATTTCCTGTCTTGGTTTATTCGGACTGGCTTCCTATTCCGCTGAAAAAAGAACAAAGGAGATCGGCATCCGCAAAGTGCTGGGTGCATCGGTGCAGCATGTCACTTCCCTGCTTTCGCGCGATTTTCTGAAGCTGGTGCTGATCGCCAATCTCATTGCCTGGCCTTTGGCCTGGTTTGCCGTAAGCAGGTGGTTGCAGGATTATGCCTACCGCATTAGCATAAGCTGGTGGGTGTTTGCGATATCAGGGATCGTAGCCTTGCTGATTGCCTTGCTGACGATCAGCTTTCAGGCCATTAAAGCCGCTACGGCCAATCCGGTAAAAAGTTTAAGAACCGAATGAAGATTCGGAGAATGGTGAGTGGAAATAGATAATGTAAATAAACGCTTATGTTTAAAAACTATCTGACTATTGCCTTCCGCAATTTCTGGCGGAATAAAATCTTCTCTACGATCAATGTGCTCGGACTTTCCATCGGCATCAGTGCCGCACTGGTCATTTTCCTGATCGTTCAATATGATTTCAGCTTCGACAAATTTGAGAAAGACGGCGACCGTATTTACCGCGTGGTTACCAACATGAAATTTGCAGGTGAGCCTTTTCCGATATCAGGCACTCCTGCGCCGCTGGCTGCCGCAGTAAGAAATGAAATGACCGGCATTGATGAAACAGCGGCATTCCATGAATTCAACGGCCGCGCAGTCATAACGATACCCGGCAGCAGCAATAAATCAGGAGTGTTCAGGCACCAGACCGATATCATTTTTACCGATGAGCATTATTTCAATCTTTTGCAATACCAGTGGCTGGCCGGCCGGCCCCAGGCCTTGAACGAACCGTTTAAGGTAGTGCTTACCGAAGAGCGAGCCAGCGCCTATTTCCCGCATCAGGATCCCGGAAGCATTATAGGCAGGCCGGTTGTCTATAACGATTCGATAAGAACAACGGTAGCAGGCGTGGTAAAGAGCCTGAACGAACGCAGCGATTTTGTTTTCAAGGAATTCATTTCACTATCGACTATTCCTTCAAGCGGATTGAAAAATAACTATGCCTGGGATGCATGGGGAAGCATTGGCAGCGCATCGCAGCTCTATGTAAAATTGAAGAAAGGAACACCGCCTGCCGCCATTGAAGCCGGCCTGAAAACATTGCTGAAAAAATACAATCCCGATACCAATAAAAAGCCGGGCAACAGCACCCTGTTCAACCTGCAACCGCTCAGCGATCTGCATTTCAACAATACTTTCGGTACTTATGGCGACTATGTGGCCAGCAAGCCAACCCTCTATGGATTGCTTACGTTAGCAGCATTCCTGTTGCTGCTGGGCTGCATCAATTTCATCAACCTTACTACTGCGCAAGCTGTGCAAAGGGCCAGGGAGATCGGCATCCGGAAAACGATGGGCGGTTCGCGCAGGCAATTGATCTTTCAATTCCTGTATGAGACTTTTTTCATAACCGTCATGGCAACCATTTTATCCATAGCCATCACCCCGCTTTTGTTGAAGGTATTTTCCGATTTCATACAGCAAGGCCTCCGTTTTAATCTTGCGCAGCCGGGAGTAATATTGTTCCTTGTGCTGCTGGTGCTCGTGGTGAGCTTCCTATCGGGCTTTTACCCTGCGCTGGTATTGTCGGGATATAATCCCGCCCTCGTTTTAAAGAATCAGGCGTATACCGGCACTTCCGCCACCCGTAAAACCTTGCTGCGAAAAGGATTGACCATATCGCAGTTCTTCATTGCACAGGTATTTGTCATAGCAGCCATCATTACCGGCAAGCAGATTCACTATATGATCAATACCGATCTGGGCTTTAAGAAAGATGCCGTCATTTTCTTCGATACGCCTTTCAATTTGCGCAATTATACTCACCCCGATACCAAACGGCTTGTTTTAGCAGAGCAGATCAAGTCGATACCGGGGGTGCAGATGCTGAGCCTTAACAGCGGCACGCCTGCTTCGGGCGGATGGGCAAGCTTTACCATCACTTATAAGGACGGCAAAAAAGAAATAGAAACCGATGTACAGGTAAAAAGGATCGACAGCAATTATCTCAGGCTGTTTAATATAAAATTGCTTGCCGGCAGGAATATACGGCAGGATGATTCGGCCAGGGAATATCTCATCAACGAAACCTACATGCATATACTCGGTTTTAAAAATCCGGAAGATGCATTGAATAAATCGCTGAACGATCATCCCATTGCCGGCGTAGTAGCGGACTTTCACCAGCAATCCCTGCATACTCCCATCAAGCCGCTGGTGCTTTGCTCCAATGATCAATTCACCAGCAGTGTTTGTGTGGCATTGAGCCCCCATGATGCTGAAGGCCCGTCCTGGTCATCCACTATCCGCAAAATAGAAGCCGATTATAAAGCGCTTTATCCTGAAGACAATTTCAAATATACCTTCTTCGATGAAAGTATTGCCAAATTTTATACCCGTGAGCAGCATATCGAAAAATTACTGACCTGGGCCACGGGCCTTGCCATATTCATCAGTTGCATAGGCCTGCTGGGATTGGTCATTTACACCACCAATCTCCGCAGAAAAGAGATCGGCGTGCGCAAGGTATTGGGCGCGTCTGTAGCCAATATCGTTTCCATACTTTCGAAAGACTTTGTGCAGCTCGTACTGATCGCATTCGTGATCGCGGTTCCGGTTGCCTGGTGGGCGATGCACAAGTGGCTGGAAAATTTCGCATACAGAACGGCAATGAGCTGGTGGGTATTCGCACTAAGCGGGTTTATGATGATGTTGATGGCGCTGCTGACACTA
>CAYYZJ010000023.1:0-5592 GCA_964475615.1 uncultured Flavitalea sp.
GGCAATGAGCTGCTCTGGAAAATACTGGAGCACGATTCGTACAAAAAAGCGCAGAGCACGGATAAGCCGCAGTTGCTGCTGCATTCAGAGCTGGTAAAAAAATTATACCAGGAGCTCATCGAGACCGAAACCTATAATAAATACATTGCAGAACCAGGGCGGGATAAGAAAACGGAAAAAGATATCCTTCAATTTATTTTCACCGACCTCATGCTTCCCAATGAATTGTTTGAAACGCAGGTTGAAGAAAATTTTACCAACTGGGACGATGACGTGGAAATGATGAACCAGTTGCTGCCGGCCTATCTCGGCAAGCCGCAGTCGTTCAATTTCCAGGAAATGCTGAGCCCTGAAAAATGGGATTTTGCCAGAGGACTGCTGCAAACCGTTCTCGAAAAAAAAGATGTGACCATGGCGCTGATCAAACCCAAACTAAAGAACTGGGATCCTGAAAGGATCGCCACGCTGGATATGATCCTCATGGAAATGGGCGTTTGCGAATTCCTGTATTTTGAAACCATACCGCCCAAGGTAACCATCAAAGAATACATCGACCTGGCCAAGGATTACAGCACACCGCAGAGCGGTCATTTTGTAAACGGCATCCTCGATAATATTCATAAAGACCTGGTAAGGGAAAATAAAATGCATAAGGTTAATTTCAAGGGAGCGTGAGGGGGACTGAGGTCTGAAGTCCAACGCCCGAAGTCTGAAAATGCAATTCTTAAAATAAATTTCTTCTTTCAGACTTCCGTCCTCCGACTTCAGGCTTCATCTTCGTACGTTTGCAAAAAATACAATAGATGCGCTTACTGATCATCGTTTGTCTGGCTGCACTGGGCTTTGCAGCTTGTGAAGATAGCAGCGGGAAATCGGCCGGCAAAGCCGGTACATCGGAGAAAATCGATTCATCCCAGTTCACCAGCATCGAATGGCTGGATTCGGCCGATAAAAATTTCGGCAAGATTGCTGAGGGTAAAAAACTGGAGGTAAGCTTTCGCTTCAGGAACAGCGGCGATAAACCGCTGGTCATTCAGCGGGTGCAGCCCAGTTGCGGCTGTACGGTGGCCGAGCAGCCTCATGAACCGGTTATGCCCGGAAAAGAAGGCGAGATCAAAGCTTCCTTCAACAGCGAGGGACGCGTGGGGCAGAATCACAAGACCCTTTATGTGTTCGCCAATACCAAAGGCACGCAAAGCCACGAACTGCATTTTGAGGTGGAAGTGGAAAAGAAAAAATGGTAATCTCTTAACTCGAAATAAAATACAACACAATGATCCATTCAGTGATTTTATTACAGGCGTCTCCCGGAGGAAGTTCAACCTTCCAGCTCATTTTATTGGGGGGGATGATCCTGGTGTTCTGGTTGTTCATGATCCGTCCGCAGGCAAGAAAAGCCAAACTGGCCAAGCAGTTTCAGGAAAATATGCAGAAAGGCGATAAGATCGTAACCATTGCAGGCATTCACGGAACGATAAACAAGGTGAATGATGACGGCACCATCATGGTGGAGACCAGTCCCGGCAGTTATCTTAAAATTGAAAAAAGCGCCATCTCCATGGAATGGACGCAGAATATCAATAAGGCGGCGGTGGCAACGGAAAAGAAGTAAGAAGTCTGAGGTCTGAAGTCTGAAATATGTCTGATCTAACTTCAGACTTCGGACCTCAGACTTCAGACCTCATAATTATCCCTCATGCTCAAGATCGGTCTGACAGGTGGCATCGGCTCAGGCAAAAGCACAGTGGCCAGGATATTTGAAGTGCTGGACATTCCGGTGTATTATTCCGATACTGCGGCCAGGCGGCTGATGAATGAAGACCCTGTTCTGAAACAGCAGATCATCGATCATTTCGGCCCTGATTCCTACCGCAACGGCATGCTGGATCGTCAATACCTGAGCCGTCAGGTGTTCAACGACAAGCAAAAGCTTTCCCTGCTCAACAGCCTGGTACATCCTGCAACCATCCAAGATGGCAACCGCTGGATGCAGGCCCAAACCGGCCCTTACGCCATCAAGGAAGCCGCACTGATCTTTGAAAGCGGCGCCGATCAATACCTCGATCATGTGATCGGCGTATATGCGCCTGAAGAGTTGCGTATTGAGCGTACCATGAAAAGAGATTCAATAAGCCGTGAAGAAGTACTGGATCGCATGAAGCATCAGATGGAAGAAGAAGCCAAAATGAAATTATGCGATTTTGTTGTGTATAACGATGAGCAACAAGCGCTGTTGCCGCAAGTATTGAATCTGCATCAAGAATTCATTAAGCTTTCAGCTACCTCTACAGTTTAAAGACAAGTGAATTTGTAAACGATTAGTATTCAATGCCTTTAATTATTGCACCAAAAAATGTTTGTTTCGTTTATTTCGTTTATGTAATTTTGCTGTAATAAAAAGAATAGTATGGAAGCCATTTTAGAGAGAACAACCAAAGAAGATCAGCAAATTGCCCGTTCCTCACTTGTGCAGATACATGAAGCCTCTAAAAAAATTCAGTATGATCAAAACCATTCTGTGTCCATAAGACTGCAGAACAGAAGGGAGGCTTTGGTCATCCCCAAAAAAGCGTTGGTGCTGTTATTTGGTATATTGAACAGTATGGCAGACGGAAAATCCATAACATTAATACCTTCTGATGCTGAAGTCAGCACGCAGCAGGCTGCAGATATGTTAAACGTTTCCAGACCTTTTATTGTTAGCCTGCTTGAAAAAGGAGAAATTCCTTTTAAAAAAGTAGGTGCACACCGCAGAATAGAGTTAAAAGACCTAATCATTTACGACAAAAAACTTAAAAAGACCAGAACTGAAAAGATGGAATTTTTGACAAAGCAGGCGCAAGACCTTAACCTGGGATATGAATGATTTACTCGCCGAGGTTTACTGCTATATTGGATGCAAATGTTTTATACCCGGCCCCGGTCAGGGATATTCTTTTACATCTGGCCAGCGAAGAATTGTATAAACCCAAATGGACGAATAAGATTCATGAGGAATGGATCCGCAATCTCCTTATTAAGCGGACAGATTTGAAAGAAGCAAGTTTGCTAAGCGCCAAAGCAGCTATGAATGCAGCCTTCCCGGATGCCAATATCATCCAGTATGAAACACTCATAACCAGTTTATTCCTGCCTGATGAAGATGACAGACATATACTGGCAGCAGCTATCAAAGATAAAGTCGATGTAATTGTGACTTTCAATACAAAAGATTTTCCTACTGCTACGGCAAAAAAATTTGATATAGAAGTACAACATCCAGACAATTTTATTTCCAACCTTATACAATTGAATGAATCAAAAGCAAAGAATGCTTTTATAAACCAAGTCAGGAATTTACATAACCCCCCCAAGACTCAACAAGAAGTACTGGCAATATTATCAAACACCGGTTTAATTCAAAGTGCTTACAAATTAAAAACGTTGCTGTCGATTTAAAGTACTACCGGGCGCTATAAGTATCTTGCAAGATAAAGAAACACCGCATGACTGGTCACTATAGCCAATTACAGGCATCCCTGGCAATAGCCAGAGCCAGCCTGCTCGCCATGCTTCGCAGCCCTACTTCCATCGTATTCTCCCTGCTTTTTCCGATCATCTTCATCGTGGTGTTCGGCGCAATGGTAGATAATAATGCCGTCTACATCAAGATCGCTTTTGCTCCGGGAAGCGATACTTCGGGAATATTTTATAAGGCCATTATGAATACCAACGTGCTGGAGCCGGTGAAATATAATTCTGCAGCACAGATGTATGAAGACCTGTCCAAAGCGCGCATCACCGCCATCCTCGATATTAAGCCCGATTCCAAAATAGCTTTCCTGCCGCATTACCGGGTTCAGCTCACCACCTCGAACTCGTCTCTGTACAAGGCGCCCATGCTTCAGTCCGTGCTCAACGGCATTGTCGATGAGCTGAACAAACGGCTATTCCAGAAAAATTTTTCCGTGGCAACCATCGATGTCAAAACAATGCCAGGAAGAAAATACCGGTCTATCGATTTCATACTGCCCGGCCAGCTTGGGTTTTCGCTGCTGATGGCGGGCGTTTTCGGTTCTGCATTCCTGTTATTCGGCCTCAGGCAGAGCCAGGTGCTGAAAAGGCTTTCGGCCTCTCCGGTAAGACCGGCTTATATCATTCTCGGCGAAATGCTGAGCCGCCTGTTTTTCCAGGTCATCGGATTTACTATCATGATCGCGCTGGGCTATTTTGTATTCGGTTTCACGCTGGCCAACGGCATCTTCACTTACCTGGAAATGCTTTTCCTCTCGCTGTTCGGGCTCATCATATTCATGGGCATCGGGTTTATCATCAGCGGACTGATCAGGAATGAAAGCTCCATAGCGCCTGTTGCCAATACGATCACCCTGCCGCAAATATTATTATGCGGACTATTCTTCCCGATAGAAAATTATCCCGCCTGGCTGCAGTCGTTCTGTAAAATATTGCCGCTCACTTTCCTGATCGACGGACTGCGCAAAATTGCTTTTGAAGGAACTCACTTCTGGCAAATGCCGGTTCAACTGGCAGGATTGGTTTGCTGGTCAACTCTGGTCGGCATTGCCGCCATTAAGGCTTTCAGATGGGAATAAGCATGGCCAAAGCGGAACTGACCAATGAGGAATTGAGAAATGCAGCCCAAATAAGGCTGAATGTAACGCGCAACGGGTTATATACCGTGTTGATCAGGGAATATTTTAAGAAGGCACGGTCTGCAGAGTAACCGCTACTGTTAACCTTTGATTTTTTAATATAGATGTCGCAATCTGCAAATTAAGTATTGAGAGAAACGCCTCTTTGTTTCCAAAGATGAGATGATGCCACCGATACGGATAAATTTATTGTAAACATTGCGCAACCGCAAAATACTATATAATTTTATTTGCCTATTCCCAGATAAGCTTTTTGTTTAAACCAATCTACTATTTAGCCAATCAACCAATTTGAATTTTAAACCTGCCTCAACTATCCAATTATGAGAAAAATAAGTCTATCCTTTGCAACAATTATTCTTCCTTGTGTCATTGCCTGTTTCTCTTGTAAAAAAAGCAATTCTTCAAGTATAAATTTAGAACATCCACAAATAGAGCTTGTTGCGAATGCAAAACTTTATTTTGAATCCCAGGTTGTAAACAACAAAACAAATCAGCAGACATACAGTAACAGTGCTTCAAATATTAATCCTGTAAGAAATTTAAACAAAATCATTTTATGGGACAAAGCAACAGTCTTAAAAACCTTAAAAACGAACCTCATTATTGTTCCAATTGCCTTCAAAAATAATTGGCATATACGAACAAACTTAATTGATAGTAATATTCGTCTTTCTATAAATAATTTATATAAATTGCTAATTTATACTGATTCAAGCAATTCGTATCATGTAGAAATTATTTCAGCCTTTCCCGATCAAAATTCCTTATTTAATATTTCAAATAATTTTACTGGAAATATTATTATACAAGATTGGAGCGGAAGCTTTTTAAAAGGTTTTAAGTATGCTAAGAATAGCATTAGAAAACTAATAATGACGGATTCTTTACGTCAAATCAGCACAATAGTCAATGAATTTGCACCACCTCCGGTTTACAT
>CAYYZJ010000024.1:0-2803 GCA_964475615.1 uncultured Flavitalea sp.
CGGAAAGCGCTCGATATTGCCGGAATAAAACCAGGCGACCGCATATCCGGAGGCAGCATCGAAACAAAGAATGGAAAGCTGACGGGCATACTCATCGACAATGCCATGAGCCTGGTCAGGTCAAAGATGCCATTGCCGTCAAAATCCGACTATGAAAAATGGCTGGGTGCGGCAGAAAAAAAATGCTTTGCCGCCGGACTGACCACGGTCAGCGATTGCGGCCTGGATTATCGCGAAGCAGACATCATCGATTCCCTGCAACAGCAGGGCAAACTGCGCATGCGCGTGTACGTTATGCTGAGCGATGAAAAGCAGAATTTCGATCATTATCTTCCACGCGGGCCTTACCGCACAGACAGGCTGTTCGTGAACGGCTTCAAGTTCTATGCCGATGGGGCATTGGGCAGCCGCGGCGCCTGCCTGCTTCAACCTTACCTCGACCGTCCCGGCTGGCAGGGCTTTTTGCTTGCTCCTGTTTCTCATTTCGATTCGATGGCTACCATCTTATCAAAGACCGGTTTTCAGATGTGCACGCATGCCATCGGCGATTCGGGCAACCGGGTCATACTGCAGGTCTATGCCAAAGCGCTTGGAGGCAGGAACGACAGGCGCTGGCGTATAGAACATGCCCAGGTGGTGAATGAACATGATTTCGATCTGTTCGGGCAAGCGTCTGTTATTCCTTCCGTTCAACCTACTCATGCCACCAGCGATATGTACTGGGCCGGAGACCGCCTGGGAAAAGAACGGCTCAAAGGAGCTTATGCATACAAACAGCTTCTCGAACAAAATGGCTGGCTACCCCTGGGCACCGATTTCCCGGTGGAAGACATCTCCCCTATCAAAACCTTTTATGCTGCCGTATTCCGCAAGGATGCCAAAGGATTTCCTGAGGGCGGTTTCCAACCCGAAAACGCCCTGACACGCGAGCAGACGCTGAAAGGCATGACCATCTGGGCTGCCAAAGCAGGTTTTCTGGAGGCAGCGCTCGGCAGTATCGAAACAGGAAAGCAAGCGGATTTTGTGATCCTGGACAGGGATATTATGAAGGTGGATGAGCAGGAGATATTGGGGGCGAAGGTGGTGGCTACTTATGTTGGCGGGGAGAAGGTGTTTTGAAGGAGCTGATACTTGCAAAGTCAATCTAAAAAAGTATATTTATTCATTTTTAAGCCTGCCCTATATATTTCGTCGCTATAAGGTTTGTTTTCCTTTTATTGCTTTTGACAATTATAATTTCTTGCGTTCTTATATATCTTTTGACATTAAACAACGAAAATGAAAAAAATAACAGGCATTGGTGGCATCTTTTTCAAATGCAAAGACCCTAACAAAATGAAAGAGTGGTATCAAACACATCTTGGTTTAAACACAACCCCATATGGGGCAGTTTTTGAGTGGTATGAAAGCGCGGACGGCACAAAGAAAGGATTGACGACATGGAGCCCTTTTGACGAAAAAACGAAATACTTTGAACCTTCGACAAAAGACTTTATGATAAATTACAGGGTAGAGAACTTGGTGGAGCTTGTTGAACAGCTTAAAAAAGAAGGTGTAATCATTGTCGACAAAATTGAAACATACGAATATGGTAAATTTGTTCACATTATTGACGTTGAAGGGAACAAAGTTGAATTGTGGGAGCCAAGCGACACTGAGTAGGGCAAAATAGTGGGTGAACGAACTAAGTGATGATAAGCAAAACTGTATCCTGATTATTACAATTTATAATATTTCTACATACCCATCCGTTCCATTTACCCGGATTTGCTGTCCGTCTTTGATCAGTTTGGTAGCATGCTCCACTCCAACAACTGCCGGCAAGCCATATTCACGTGCGATAACTGCTCCATGGGTCATCAGTCCGCCAACTTCGGTGACCAAGCCTTTTATGGATACAAACAATGGTGTCCAGCTAGGATCAGTAAAAGAGGCGACCAATATATCTCCATCGCCCAGATCAGCATCTTCCATGTTTAAGATGACACGCGCCCACCCCTCTATAATTCCTGAAGAAACAGGCAGACCTACAATAGCTTCGGCCGGAAGATTTTCCCGTTTATACTCCCCTGCAATGATTTCACCGTCGGACGTGATAACACGCGGGGGAGTTAGTTTTTCATATAATTTGTGCTTTTTATCGATACAGCATTTTCGATCCAATATATGTTATATTCAAATCAGGGGAAGCATTCAAAGCGAGAATTTTGTATTTCCGTAAATAATGTCTTATTGAATAAACCGGATGAATGTTTTTTTTGTTCTTCATGAATCCACCACCCGATTAAAAGTATAATTCATCTGATCATCCTTTTAATAACCGTTGCCATTACCGAAACATTATGACTGCATAAATGTCCTGTTTCTCTTGCTTCCCTTTCGCATTCGGTTGAATGACGAATCCCGTGGTGTTTCGATCGGACTGGTATGCATCAGGCTGTTATCAAATGGATGGCCTTTGATAACCTGTATTGATTCTTTTATCAATTTCTGAATATCATTCAAATAACTTTTTTCACTCCAGTCGCAAAATGAAATGGCCAATCCTTTGGCACCAGCCCTTCCGGTTCTGCCGATACGGTGTACGTACGTTTCCGGGATATTCGGCAAGTCGTAGTTAAGGACATGAGTGAGTTCATCAATATCAATGCCCCGCGCAACAATATCAGTTGCCACCAGCACTCGTATTTTGCGTGTTTTAAAATTATGCAATGCACGCTGCCTTGCGTTCTGTAATTTGTTTCCGTGTATCGCTTCAGTGGAAATGCCTGCCTGGTTTAGCTGTTTTGCCAGCTTATCTGCA
>CAYYZJ010000025.1:0-5988 GCA_964475615.1 uncultured Flavitalea sp.
GGTATAAGGAGTAGATAAACGCCTTTTGTACACTGCCTCATTGAGCATTCCGCGTTTAGCGTTCCGCGTTCCGTGTTAAACTTTTTTCATTCAGGTTAGTCCTTCCCCCGCTCCCAAGTGTCTTGCTTCAAATCCCGGACATGGATCATCCCCATCGACTGCCGTTTCTTTTTGACAAATACCTGCGAAAACAATGCAGCAAAGCAGAGCTGGAGGAGCTGATCGGTTTATTATACGATACCAATGCTGCAGCCCTGCTTGATCCTTCCCTGCAGGCATTGTGGCAAAAATTCAGGGAAGATAAGACCGCGCATGCTGTTGACTGGGATAAAATGTATAATGCAATTGTAAAGCCGGAACCTGAACCGGCGATGCCGGTATGGGAAAAGCGGAGGCCTTTGCGGCGAACCCGGTATGCTGTTGCCGCGGCCCTCATGCTGCTGACAGCAGGCGCAGTGTATTGGTATCTTACCGGCAGGCCGGCAAAAAACAATCAGCGGCAGGTAGCTGCGGCCCCTGCTCAGCAACCCGTTTATAAAAACCAGACCATCCATTTGCCCGACGGCAGCACCGTTATACTCAAGGCCGACAGCAAGCTGCATTATCCTTCTGCCTTTAGCGGCAGCACGCGCGAAGTATATCTTCAGGGAGAAGGATATTTCGATATCCGCCACAATGCCCGCCAGCCCTTCCTGGTGCATGCAGGAAAGATAATCACCAAAGTATTGGGAACCGCATTCGATATCAAAGCCTATCCGGGCGATGATCATGTTCAGATCACTGTTACCAGAGGGCGGGTGCAGGTAATGAGGGAGAATAAGAACCTGGGCCTCGTCAACGCCAACCAGCAGATCAGCTTCGATAAGAATACTGAAGACTATGTATTGCAAAAAGTAGATGTGAAACCTATCGTGGCCTGGAAGCCGCAGGAGATCGTGTTCGACGATATCACCATGGAGGAAGCCGCACACAAAATGGAACAGCAGTTCAATGTGGTCATCGAATTTGCCAATCCTGCTCTAAAAGATTGCCGGATCAGCGCCAGTTTTTCTGAGGACGATACGCTCAATGAAATGCTTGCCGTGATTTGCGGAGTGATCAGGGCGAACTATATTATTCAAAACAATAAAATCATCATCGATGGAACAGCCTGCAACTGATTTCAGGCCGCCGGGATATGGGCCTTAGCACGGCTTAAAACAATACATCCCGGGTGGAGCCGGGATGCCGATGTTTCAAACAATTAGGTGTAACTATTTAAAACATATCAAAACTATGGAATTTTTATTTCCGGCGCCGGGAAGGATTTGCGCCTTCCTGAACGCTTGTAAAATCAATTACAAAGGCTGCCTTATGAGATTAAGTTGTTTGCTGTTTGCCATCGGAGCTGCCGGCTTGCAGGTGCTGATGGCCAATGCAGGTAAGGGCCAGGATCTGAATGAAGTGCAGGTCACGCTGGAGCTGAAAAACGAATCGCTGAAAACGGCTTTTGCCAAAATTGAAAAGCAAACGAGCTTCAGGTTTGCTTACAATAAGCGGCAGGTTGAACATTACCAGAACATCAATCTGGCTAAAAATAATTATACGCTCAGGCAGGCGCTGGAGAAATTGCTGTCCGGAACGCAATTGTCGTTCAGGCAGGTCAGCAATAAGATCATCATCTTCACATCGGATATAACCGTCGAAAAAAGATCAGCAGACCTTCCGGCGGAACAGCTTTTGCAAACCGGCGGCGAAATTAAAGGCAGAATAACCAACGACAGGGGCGAACCTGTTGCCCGGGCCTCGATACAACTGGTCGGTGCGGACAGGGGCACTGCCGCCGATACCCTGGGCAACTTTACCATGAGCGACGTAAAGCCCGGCAGATACAGGTTGCAGGCATCGGCGGTAGGATTTGAAACGTCAACAAAAGAAATAACGATAACCGAAGGCAGCACAACACAGGTAAGTATTGTGCTGAAAGCGGTCAGCAACGCGTTGAACGATGTAGTGGTCACCGGTTATTCCAGGCAATCCAAGCGCGATGTTACCGGCGCGGCATCTACCGTTTCCGCCGATGTCATTGCCCAAACGCCGGTAACCGATATCACCACTGCATTGCAGGGAAGAGCAGCCGGCGTAAATGTGGATGACCAGGGCGGCCCCGGCAATGCTGCGGTTATCCGTATCCGTGGTATAGGCTCTCTGGGAAATAATGATCCCTTGTATGTGATCGACGGCGTGCAGGTAAGGATCGGCGGCGGGGTTGGAAGCCAGAACATCGGCAACCTGCTTAATCCGAACAATATTGAAAGTATAACCATCCTCAAAGATCCTTCACTCACTTCTTTATATGGTTCCGAGGGCTCCAATGGCGTGATCGTCATCACCACTAAAACCGGCAAGCGGGGCGATCCGAGACTGGAGTATTCGTTCTATGTAGGCGAGCAGATACCGCGCAAGCTTCCCAAGATGATCACCCCCCAGCAACAGGCGGATGAACTTTATAATTCCTATATCAACAGCGGCCAGGGTTTTCCGTTCGGCAGTTTTTACGGAACAGGAACAAAGCCGGTGCTTCCGGATTATATCATCGAAGGCCCGACGCCGAATATAGGTGTTGCCGCTGATGATCCTGCTGCCAATCCCGATCTCTACAATTTTTTGAGCTATCGCATTCTGAAAGCCAATAAAACAGGCACCGACTGGTTTAAGACCGTGTTCAAGCCGGCTTTTATTCAGAACCATCAGATAGACCTGAGCGGAGCAACGGATAAAAGCAACTATGCATTGACGTTGGGATACCTCGATGACAACGGAACCTTGCTGAATTCCTATTTCAAAAGATTGTCTTTACGGGTGAATACGGAATTCAAAGTAAAACCCTGGCTAAGGATCGGCGAGAACTTCGAGTTTGCGTATACCACGAACAATACCATCTCCACCAGCAACCTGGACAATAACCAGAATAATTTCAACAACAACATCACCGACATCTACCATATATCCCCGCTCATGCCCACATACGATATAGCGGGGCATCTTTCCGGAACAAACGGCGTGTCCACCATTATGGGCGGAAGCAATCCCCTGACAAGCCGGTCTTCCGCTCCCAATGCAAAAAATTTTACCGAAGCCATTATCGGCTCCGCTTTCCTGGAAGTGGAACCGTTTAAAAACCTGACCGTTCAAACCCAGATCGGCGTTCAGTTCGTTCCCAACCAGTATCATTCATTCAGCGATTCATTTCCGCAGGAACCGATCCCCAGCCACATGACTTATTATTATGAAGGAAGCTCCTATTATAATGACTGGAGATGGCTGAACAAACTGGCTTACAGCAAAACATTCAATGGCATCCATAAAATTTCAGCCTTTGTTGCTTTTGAATCCCGCCGCCTCCAATCGCGGTATAACACGATAACCATGACCAACCTGGTATCCAGCGAACCCAATTTTCAATATGTTGTCGACGGCATATTGAATCCCAATTTCCCGCCGTCCGGTTTTGGCTCCATACAAACCGGCACTTCGGAGTTCGGCAATATCACTTATTCGCTGATGGATAAATACCTGGTCTCCGGCACGCTCAGGCACGACGCCTCTTCCATCTTCGGCATCGACCGGCGATACGGAACTTTTCCCGCCTTCAGTGTGGGATGGAGAATATCGCAGGAGAGATTTATGGACAATGCGAAATGGATCGATGACCTCAAGCTGAGAGGATCATGGGGCAAAGCGGGAAATGATGCCATACCTCCGGGAGAACAGTTCACTTCCTTCCGCAGCTATGATGCCATTTATGGCGGGTACGATCTGGATGGAACCAATCTCAGCCAGGTACTCGGCGCTTATCAAACCCAATGGGGCAATGGCGGTATTCACTGGGAAACCAATATCACCACCAATATCGGACTGGATGCCGCTTTTTTAAAGAACAGACTTACGGTAAGCTTCAACTGGTTCGACCGGAAAACAAAAGGCCTGCTATACCAGCCTCCCTATACCGGAACAGCAGGCGCTGCTGCCGCCCCGTATAAAAATATCATGAGCTTTACCAATAAAGGCATCGAGCTCGAGCTGGGTTTCAGAAGCGGAAGCGCCAGCAGGAATACACTGGGTTATGATATGAATTTTAATATCTCAGCCTATCGCAGCAATGTGGATCATATCGACGGCAATACATCTACCTATATCGATCTGGCTACTTTTGCGCCTACCCATTATAACCTCACCAGGAGCATGGTGGGTCATCCTGTTTCCAGTCTTTTCGGTTATGTATACAATGGCATCTTCCAGAATTATCAGGATGTGCTGAACAATCCAACGCAACCAGGCATCAACATCGATCAAACCAATCAAACCACCAACGGCATTGGACATTTTAAATTCAAAGACCTTACCGGGCCGAACGGCGGAAAGCCCGACGGCAATATTGGTCTCGAAGACCAGACCTTTCTCGGCAACCCCAGTCCGAAATTTTCCTATGGTTACAATCTTAACCTGTATTATAAAAATTTCGATCTGGGCATATTTCTTCAGGGCGTGTACGGAAATAAAATATTCAATTACTGGCGCGCCTTCTCCGTATGGCCGGGCAAGTTCGGCGCAGGATCTGAAGATACCTGGTCAAGCGCCAATACAGGGGCCAAGCTTCCCATCTTTACGCAGGACGGGTTGAATGATAATGATGTGGTTCCATCCAGCTTCTTCATCGAAAGCGGCAGTTACCTGCGCCTGAAAACGATTCAGCTCGGTTATACATTCCCGGTAAACAAGGTGTTCAGGAATATCCGGTTTTATGTGCAGGGATTTAATCTGCTGACCTTTACCCATTACTCCGGAACCGACCCTGAAGTAAATAACGGAAATCCCGGAACATTGGGCATCGATTACGGAACCCAATACCCAAGCTCTAAGAAAATAATATTGGGCGCTTCCATAGGACTATAAACTTTATCTGTCAGCATAAACTAATTTATTATGAAAAATATATATCGTTTGATTGCTTTGGCGCTTTTCATTTTGTCAACAGCATGCAATAAAAGTTTTCTGGATGTTCCTTCGCAGGGGCAGCAGAGCCTGGATGCTTTTTATAATGCTTCGGGAGTGCAAAAGCTGCTCACCGGCGCTTATCACGACCTGACCGGCATTTCCACCAACAGCGCCTGGTGGAGCACTTCGGGCACTTATTGGGTTTATGGAGATATCACGGCCGGCGATGCTTATACCGGCGGCCCGGCTACCCTGCCCGATGCCTCCATCATCGAACAATTTAAAACAACATCCAGCCTGAGTTATGTGGAAGACCAGTGGACAACGGATTATGACGGCATTTCAAGATCCAACAACACCATCATTGCGGCAAACAATGCAACGGATATCAGCGATGAAATGAGGTCCGAGGTCATTGCAGAAGCCAGGTTCCTGAGAGGGCATTATCATTTCAATGCCAAGATACTGTTCAACAACGTTCCTTATGTTGACGATGCAACCACCTTAAAGAACATGACCGACAATACCGTTTTGCTGACCATATCCAACCAAACCGATATCTGGCCCGATATCGAAGCCGATTTCCGCTATGCTTACGAAAACCTGCCCGAAACGCAGGGAGAGGTAGGCCGTGTAAACAAATGGGCCGCTGCATGCTATATTGCCAAATGCTATATGTTCGAAAAGAAATACAATGCAGCGCTGGCCTTGCTCGATACCATCATCGCCCAGGGAAAAAATTCGGCAGGCGTTCCTTACGATCTGGTGCCCTGCTTCCACGATAATTTCGACGCATCTACGGAAAACAACCAGGAATCCGTATTCCAGATCCAGTTCTCGGTTGATGATAACAGTTATGGATACAACAGCAATCTCGGAGAAACGGGCGCCGTGCCCAACTTGTTTTATGGCCCTGATCCTTATTACGGCTATTGGAAACGCCCTTCCTTCAATCTGGTGAATGCTTTCAAAACAGACGCGAACGGATTGCCGATGCTGGACGCCGCCGGC
>CAYYZJ010000026.1:0-2697 GCA_964475615.1 uncultured Flavitalea sp.
TATTGGACTTGAAATTGCCGTTGTCAGATTCAGTCAAAGGGATAATATATAAAATCAGATAAGCGATAAACGGAGGGAAAGATTGTCCGTCCCAACCTGCTGCGAGCTGTAAAGGGCGTTCTATAGGGGAATAGGGCAATTGGGTCGTACTATCGCGTTCATTGAATTTTATGGCGTTAATATAATCTTCCCAAATATCCTTATCATCATTTTCTGGCAGATGTTTTCTGCCAAGATTTATCAAATCCGATTTTGTTAGATAAAAATGTATATCCTTCCCCGCGTTATCAGGGGAAAAAAAGTGATGGCTGATACAGTCGTTCCACTCAAGGTATTTCATCGGAAGGTTCGGGCTTGTTATTCTAATGGGGTCGGTAAGATAAGATATTTTGTAAATATTATCATAATCAATTATTTAGGAAAGTCTATTTACCTTACTGACAGCTGATGTGTGTATTTGTTCAGTAAATAAGTTATGACGTAACTTATAGGCCAGATTTATATATTTCCAGAGGAGGACAATGATTTTGATAACCGGTTAACTATTCTTCGCCAGAATGACAGCCGGGTAATTCGGTAAACTTTAAAAAGTCTTCGACAATTTGGTTAGATAATTTTCCTGTCGGGGCTACCTCACTTTTTCGAATTGCTGATAAATACCGTTTTGCTTGCCCCACAATACTTTTTCAATAGGTAGACCTTTCTGTCTGAGCATCTAGTGATTCGATTCCTGCCAGCGATCTAAAATGGATCAACCTAATCTTTGCCTTATTAATTTCAAATTGGTTTTGAATGCGAGAATATCAGTTTTAGACAATTAACTTCAGAAAATAATTATTCCGGCATACTGGTAGGTCACGAAATTAATTAGTCAGGTGCATGAAACTGGGATTTATCATGGAAAGAATTTCAACCTCACTGCCGTCGCTGTGCAAATGTGTTCTTAACACACCCGGGTTTTTTGGGGGAGTAGGTTGTAAAACCACTGCACCGGCCTGAGTCGATAATAAATCAAGACGCAATAAACGAAAGGTATTCTAATTATCTCTTCTCTGATGTTATTAAATTTGCTTGATGTCTTGTACTATTAATATTCCAGATAGAACTCATGAAGAATTCGGACACAGCTTGACCAAGCTTATTGCAATAGTATCTCAGATGGCCAGTTGCTCGAATGAAATCATTGTTTTGGATTTTAGCAAGGCTAAGATGCTTAATCCTTTCTTTTTAGGAGGATTGGCCTGTATTATGAGCAATTTTAAAAGACTAGGTAAAAGGATTATAATAAACCATGACATAAATAATAGTATTAAATCCTATCTGGATACGATTTACTTTCCAGAAACATTTTCACCTGAAGAAGGAAATGAAAAAGATTATTTGAAAACCTTAGAAAGATATAACCATAAAACATTTATTCCCATAGTTAGCTTTAAAACCGGAACAGTTGATGCCATTACAGTAATAAGGGAAAACATTTTGAGCGCCATATCCCAATTATTGAGAAATCAGCTAAAATTTTCAGAAAGAGAACGAATGCCATTAGCTTACTTTCTCGGAGAATTAACGGATAATATTAATGAACATTCAAAAGCTTCTAAGGGTTACGTTTTTGCGCAATATTATCCCAATAGCAATTATTTAGATTTATGTATTTGTGATGCCGGGCAAGGGATATATCAATCATACATGCACAACCCCAAATTCAGTCCTAAAAATGAAACGGAAGCAATTCAGCTAGCATTATCAGGAAATTCTACAAAAGATCGTCCGGAAGCGCGTGGTTTTGGCATTACGACAACCCGAAATATGCTTGTCAATGGCCTTCATGGCAAACTCTTTTTATGGTCGGGGAATACGACCTTCCTGCAAGCAATTGATAAAGAGGCTATTTTAAACATAGATGGTTATTTTCAGGGTACATTTATCGCATTGCGTTTGCCAACAATAATTCCAGGTAGTTTTGACTTTTATAAATTTATTGAAGGTTAGATAAAATAGTTTTATCTTACCTTTGTATCCCAATTATGAATTGTCATTCAACCATATCGGTTCATGAACTATTAGGCAGTTCAATTCATACCAGAGAGGCATCTTCTGTGCTGATGCATCTTGTACAAAATGATCCTTGTGATCATGTAGAACTTGATTTTTCTTTTGTGGAGTACATTAGCCGTTCATTTGCAGATCAATTTCGCCTGGACAAGATCAATTGTGCCAATAATTTTAAAAAGACTATTATTGTATCTAACGTATCCAATGCTGTAACTAATATGTTGCAAGTAGTCGCAAAGTCACAAAATACAAGCAACAGGAAAATACATCAAGTCTCTATTTACAAATACTCTTCATACAAGCAATTGGAAGACTTTCTTCTTGGTTTCTAATCCGGGCAATCAATCTACGATTAGTCAAATTTTTGGGAGTAAACTGGTGCCAGAAACTTCGTTCGCTAAATTCAAAATCGAAAACATTACAATGAGAGATGCTTATTTCTGGCTTGTTTGCAAGCGGATTTGAAAGAAAGAACTCAAGAATTGAAAACTTCGTTTCCCAAACGTATGGTGTAATAGTCACTACTTTATCTGACAAATAAGGAGATTTAGTTATATAGGGACAGGATATATTTAAGCTGCTGGGGGAAGATCATCCAACATTTTTTGCTTTGCTAAGGTAATGGATTCTGGAAAAGTTTGC
>CAYYZJ010000027.1:0-1723 GCA_964475615.1 uncultured Flavitalea sp.
GTCTTTTCGTATTTTTTGAAAAAATGAACTTACCCGCTATAATGCCCACAACCAGGGCAACAACGCCGATTATGATGGATATTATTGTTGAATCCATTGATACTAAAGTTTAAAAAGTTGGGAATCGTATGTTTGAAATCCAGGCTCATTGGCTTGGAAAGTTGAGCGGCGAAGATAAGGATTTTTGGCAGAAGGGGTTCCTTAAAGTGCCTGATCGAGCTGGGTTTCCATTTTTTGGAGTATCTCCTGCATGTCTTTGCCCGGAAAAGGTTTTTCCTGGGGGGTGAGGGTGGCATACCAAAGCACCACCATGGCTATATAGTCCTGCATATCCTTGCCCGAGAACTGGGTTTTGAACTCGATGATCTTGTCATTGATCGTTTTCAGGGTCTTGCGCAGGCTTTCCTCATCCTGCGGATCGATCTTAACCCGGTACGTACGATCGCCTATCACAACATTTATTGGCATTAATGCTTGCATAGTTCAAATTCTTGTTTTAAATTTAATCATGTCTTAATCGGTTCGCTTTTCGAAGTTAGCTGAAAACAATATTGCAAAATCCAATCCCTTTAGAAAATGATACCAATGTTCCTGAAAGTAAAGTCGCCCCAATTCATTGACAGGGTCACTTTTGAAGTCAACCATCCCCAGCAATGCCTGCTCCGGGCAGTATTAATCGACGATAACGGCAGCGTATGCGGCGCGCTTGAAAAAGAGATCAAGCACGGGCCACAGACACTCGACTGGGAAGGGCTCAACGATCTGCCTTATGGAGTGTATACCCTGGAAGTTTCCGGCGGGGAGGACGAAATGAAAATGCGGCTGGTGAAACGCGTTTGAAACTATTCATTCAGCAGGGCGATACAACGGTCAATTTCCCTAACGTACTGATTCAGGCGTTTTTCAAATGCCTTTTTCTCTGTTTTATCCATTTCCCCTTTTGACAATTTCAGTATTTCCGCCTGCTGTTGCCATTGTTCAGACCGGAGCGCCATTTCATTATAGCGGCTGCTCATATCCTGCACTTCATTTTTAAGCCTGGCATTCTCTTTTTGCAGAAGCTGGTATTGTTTCAGCAATTGCTGGAGCTTTTCGCCGGTGCGTTTCAGTTGCTGCTCAAAATCGTTCATGATCGGTTTTTTTACGATTTTCTGATTTCTGCCTGCAGTTCCTTTTCGAAGGCTTGCATGATCCGGTTCATCATGGCATCGATCTCGGTATCGGTGAATGTTTTTTCCTCATCCATAAAGGTAAAGCTTATTGCCAGAGATTTTTTTCCGGCGCCCAGTTTTTCGCTTTCAAAAACATCGAACAACTGAACCTGCCGCAATTTATCCAGGCTGATGCGCTGCACCGTTTTTTCCACCTCTTCATAAGGCAGCGATTTATCGACCACCATGGCCAGGTCGCGGTAAACCGGGAGCTGCCTGGGCAATTCCCTGAATACGGTTTTGTTTCGGACTACCAGCTCCATCACTTCATCCCAATAAAAATCGGCAAAGAAAACGGGCTGACGGATATCGAAGCGCTTTAACAGCGAGCGCTGTACGATACCCGCTTCCAGTATGGTTTTCCCGCGGGCATTGACCCTGATCCCGTTTTCCAATCTCCTGTTCTTTCTGTTCGATGGCGTGCAGAACCTCCCATGGATTGGAAGATTGAAATTCAAGCGCGTGCATTTTGCAGTGACCGTTAGGATTACGGCTCTCGACAAGGCCGGGGC
>CAYYZJ010000028.1:0-4143 GCA_964475615.1 uncultured Flavitalea sp.
AGGGAGGTTTTGTAACGATCAGAACGGCTGCGGGCAACAGGGATATCCGCCTCAACCGCATCCATCTGGAAGAAGATGCAGGCAAAAGTCTGCATGATGTCGATCCCGCCAATACCTGCATCGATTATAACCGGGCAGGCGTTGCCCTGATAGAGATCGTAACGGAGCCCGACCTGCACAGCGGAGATGAGGCTTATGCCTACCTGACCGAGATCCGCAAGATCCTGCGCTATCTCGATATCTGCGACGGCAATATGGAAGAAGGAAGCATGCGCTGCGATGCCAATGTATCCATTCGCAAAAAAGGAGAAACGAAACTGGGAACAAAAGTGGAGATCAAAAATCTCAACTCCATCCGCAATGTAAAACGCGCCATTGAATATGAAGCCAAAAGAATGATCGGGCTGGCAGAGCGCGGCGAGCCCATCATCCAGCAGACCAGAAGCTTCGATGCCGATAATGGAACTACTTTCGCGCTTCGCACTAAAGAAGAGGCCAATGATTATCGTTATTTCACCGATCCCGATCTGCCTCCGTTCAAGGTTACCGATGCTTTCCTGCAATCCATCCGCCAGTCTATTCCTGCATTGCCGGAAGAGCTGGTTGAAAAATACATTACTCAGCTCAAGCTGCCCGAATACGATGCGCGGGTGATCTGCGACGATAAGGGAACCGCTGCTTATTTTGAAAAGCTGATCGTGGAAACGCCGCATCACAAGGCAGCCGCCAACTGGTTGCTGGGGCCCGTGAAGTCATATTTGAATGAGCAGAACATGGCCATCAGCGCATTGCCGCTTACCCCGCAAAAACTGGCTCAACTGATTCAACTGGTGGATGAGGGCAAGCTCAGCTTTTCAACAGCTTCATCGCGTATCTTTCCTGAGCTGATCAAAAAACCTGAAGCCGATCCGGAGCAGGTGGCAACAGCGCTGAACCTGATCCAGGATTCAGGCAGCGAGGAGCTGGCCCGCTGGGTTCAGGAAGCGCTGGCCCGTATGCCTGATAAAGTGGCCGAATATAAAAAAGGAAAAAAAGGACTGCTCGGCCTTTTTGTTGGAGAAGTAAAAAAAATATCCAAAGGCAAGGCCGATCCGAAACTGACAAACCGCTTGCTGCTGGAGGAATTGGAGCGATAAAAAAGTTTATTATGAAATCAATCGAATCTATGTTGAAAAAATATTCAGGAATAATTGCAGTGGGATTGCTTTTGCTGGCTTCCTGCAAACAATCCGGGAAAGCGGATTTCCGGATTACCGGAACTTATACCAATGCCGATAAGCTGAATGTATCGGGAGTTCCCGCTGCTTTCAATAAAGTATATCTGCAGGAAGTGGTATATGGCAAGGATCAGTCGCCGGTTGCTCTCGATTCGGCAAAGGTTTCGGGAAATGCAGGCAGCTTCAGCCTCAGGGCAAAAAGCAAACCGGAAGGCATTTATGAGCTTGTTTTGGGAGATGGCCTTCTTTCCGTTCCATTGATCAATGATGCTTCTGAAATCAAGGTTGCGCTCGATCTTTCCAGGCGCGATGATTTTTATGAAGTCAGCGGGTCGGAAGCGAGCAGGCAATTGCGCGATCTTATCAATGCGGTTGGCAAAAAAAGCTTTGCGATCGACAAGGCTTTTGTCGACCTCGACAGCCTGAAACGTGCGAATGCGCCCGACAGCATCCTCATAGCAGCCACCAACAAAAAGAACGATCTCATTCTGGAACTGAACAATTACCTGAAAACTTCCATTGCATCCAGCTCCAATGCCACGCTCGGCGTGCTGGCCCTGGGCTGGGCCTCGCGCAGCTTTACCAGAACGGAATTTGAAACCGCTGCCAATGAGCTGCTGCGCAAATATCCCGGCAATGCCGACCTGCAGAAAATGAAAAAAGCATATACCATGCAGCAGGAAGAGCTGGAGAAAAGCCAGTCGTCCCAAAACGCTTCCTGGATAGGCAGGGATGCGCCCGATCTGTCTTTGCCCGATGCAAATGGAAAAAATATTCCCCTCTCCTCATTCAAGGGAAAATATGTGCTGGTTGATTTCTGGGCAAGCTGGTGCGGCCCCTGCCGCATGGAAAATCCCAATGTGGTAAGGGCGTTCAATGAATTCAGGAACAAGAATTTCACTATACTCGGCGTTTCGCTCGACAAAGAAAAAGAACCCTGGCAGGAAGCCATCCGCAAGGATCAGCTCAACTGGACGCAGGTGAGCGACCTGAAGATGTGGGACAGCAAGGCAGTACAGACCTTCGGATTTGAAGGCATTCCATTCAATGTGCTCATCGATCCGCAGGGAAAGATAATAGCCCAGGAGCTCCGCGGCGATGCGCTGGAGAATAAACTGAAAGAAGTGCTGCAATAGTATACAGTTTCTAGTTTACAGTTTTTAGTTGGTAGTATATCTGAACACGAACTATTAAACTAGAAACTGAAAACTGTAAACTATTTTTTACTCAGGCTCATCAGCAGCGCGGGCAGGAAGATCAGGTTGGTCAGCGTGGCCATGATCAGCGTAAGCGAAGTAAGCCATCCCAGGGCCTGCGTGCCGCCGAACCCGCTGAAACAAAATATTACGAAGCCTGCGATAAGTACAAGCGATGTATAAATAATGCTGATGCCGGTGCTGTGAATGGTATTGATCACCGTTTGCTTTACGTTGGATGCATTGGCGCCCAGGTCTTGTTTATAATTGACGAGAAAGCGGATGGTGATGTCGATCGCGATTCCCAGCGCAATGCTGAAAACCAGTACTGTAGAGGGTTTCAGCCTCACACCCGTCCAGCCCATTACCCCTGCGGTGATCACAAGCGGAATAAGATTGGGGATCAGTGAGCAGAGTAGTATCCTTAGCGAACGGAATAAATACAGCATGCAGGCTGCTATCAGCAGAAAGGCCCACATGATGCTGTCTCTAAGTCCATGAATGATGAAAGCGCTTCCTTCCAGGAAGGTTACGCTGCTGCCTGTCAACTGCACGGAATATTTTGAAGTATCGAACAATGCATTGGATTTTTGTTGGATGTCGTTCAGTATTCCAGGCAATCTTTTGCTGCCCACATCAGCCATGTTCACGCTCACTCTGGTCTGCTGCCTGTTGCTGTCGATAAAACTGCTGGCCAGCTTGCTGACAATGCTTTTTTTGGCATTGCTGTCGGATTTGATATTGATATAAGGAGCGAGAAAAGAAATTTCGATCTGGTTGGTCGGAAGCCTGTAGCTGGAACTGTCGCCGCTGTAATAAGCCTGGCGAATGAATTTCAGCGCTTCGCCGATGGAAAGCGGCCTGCTCATTTCCGGCTTAGAGGCAATGTATTTCGATAAGGTATCTATCTTTTCAAAAACCTTCAGTCCGCCCAGGCCGCTGAGGCCTCTTTTTCTTTTTGTATCTACAATAATTTCCAGCGGCATCACTCCGCGAAAATTCTTTTCAAAAAATTTCAGATCGGTATAGATCTTATCGGTCTTGGGAAGATCATCCACAATAAAACCTTCCGAGCGAAGGCGGAACATGCCTGCAATGGAAACTGCCAGCACCAGCAGGGTTACTCCATAGATCAGCGCCTTGTGGTTCAATGTCCATCCTTCCAGCTTGTCTAAAATAGCGGTCAGCCATTTGTTTTCCAGATAGTTCATATGCCTTGGCTTGGGCTCGGGCAGGTAGCTGAGCACGGCCGGAATGAGGATGATCGAAATAAAGAACAGCAGCATGATATTGATGCCCGCAACCACGCCGAACTCTTTCAGGATAGCGCTCCTGGTGAGCGCAAATACGCCGAAGCCGATGGCGGCGGCAATATTGCAGAACAGGGTAACGATGCCCATTCTTTTGATCATTTCAAGCAGGGCCTTTTCCTTATTCCGGCTTTCATTGAAAGCGCTGTGGTATTTGTTCAGGAAATAAATGCAGTTGGGTATGCCGATCACTACTACCAGCGGCGGTATCAGGGCATTCAATAACGTTATCCTGTAACCGAAAAGATGCATGGTGGCGAGACTGAATATTACGCCGATCACCACTACCGATAAAGAGAGCAGCATGGTGCTGATGCTTCTGAAAAACAGCAGCAGGATAAAAGCGGAAAGGACAACCGATCCGAAGAGGAACCATTTCATTTCGCTGGCTATTTTGGTGGCCATATTGGTGCGGATAAG
>CAYYZJ010000029.1:0-5172 GCA_964475615.1 uncultured Flavitalea sp.
TAACAATGGAAACCAAAGGGTTTTCTTTCAACATATCTTTTCTTTGAGGTAAGGAGTTAAATTATACATCTCTGTTCATGCCTATACATTTTCCTTTTGCAGCAATGCAGAAGGTGTATTGGCCATTATCCAGAGATCATACATAAAGCTGTATTTGTTGGCATAATCGATGTCAAGGCTTATCCTTTCCTCTACGGACATATTCTCTTTACCTCTTTTTTTGATCTGCCATAATCCGGTTATGCCGGCAGGAGCCATGAAGCGCTGGGCGCATTCATCGGTGGTAAGCGTAGCTGCTTCATACAGGGGCAGCGGGCGATTACCTACCAGCGACATATCTCCCAAAAATACGTTCACCAGTTGAGGCAGCTCATCAAGGCTGAGCTTGCGCAGGAAAGCGCCTACCCTGGTAGTACGGGGATCGTTATTGATTTTGATGAATAAGGGCCCTGCTCCATTATTGCCTACATTGTATTGATTGAGATGAGACAGTACATGGATGTCCTTATCGGCCCCTACTTTCATTGTCCTGAATTTGTAAAAATCAAAAATCTTATACCCTCTTCCTGCCCTTTTGGAAATATAAAATACAGGGCCTTTCGATTCCAGCCAGATTGCCAGGGCAATAAGCAGAAAAAACGGGCTCAGCAACAGCAGGGCGCATGAGGATATGATGACGTCAAAAACCCTTTTCAGGAAAATGGGGATGTTCAGGCCACGCCCTTCCTGCATGGCCAAGGCCGATACTGCTGATTTTGCCTTCACTTTTTTCAGAAAATGAATTTTGTTAAGCAGTGTCTTTTCCTCTACGCTGTCCAGGAAGATGATTTCATCGGCGAACTTGTTTTTTTTGCAGGCAGCCAGTTCTTTCTCTCCAAGGGAACTGGCATCCAGTATAAAAGGAATGGAAGACAGCGCTTCCTGATTGTTAAGGAACGCGGAAAAATGCCTGATGGCGGAAAGATCGAACTGCGATTCGCAGATGATTATTTCAGGAATTATTTTTTTATCGAGCAGCAGGGAGCGCTTCAGCTCGTTTTTGGCGTTATCTATAGAATCAGAAACGTATCCTTCTTTAAATAGCTGAACTAATTTTTCTATATTGGCCGTATTCTTACCGATATAGTAAAACCCCGAACGTTTGTACTGAGAAGAATCAAAAGATCGTTGCTTGACTATTGTGTAATGAGCAAAAATCCTGTTTTTAGGGGTGCTGAGCTGCAAGTTGAATTCCATAAAAAAGGCTTCGGTTTAAGTTTTATAATAGGGCAACCAATCTGAGCACTTCAACATCCTAGATAATGTTTTCCAACTTATTATCCTGAATAAGATGTTGTATGGCAAACAATAGGTCAACCGGATTAAAGGGCTTCATAAAATATTTAGCTACTCCATAGTCAAGGCATTTGAGCTCTGTTTCTTCCTTATCCAGCGCCGAAAGCACCAGGATGGGGATCGAGCCGTACATGCCGCTCGAGGAAAGCTGACTTACCAGTTCCCAGTTTTCCATATCGGGTAACTGCGGATCTGCTATAATAAGGTCCGGAGAGTTCTTTTTCGATAACCAGTACATGGCTGAGCATCCGTCCGGAACCGTAATAACCTGATAATCTCTTCCTAATACTGTCTGAAGCAAAAAACGAATTGCCTTGCTGTCATCTACTGCTAAAATTTGCTTTTTCATGGCCAGAGTCATGAGGGTTTCAATTAAAAAAAGACAATTTTTCAGCAGGATATAAATCGTAATTGTCTCGCAAAGGTATTGGCGCGAATTACTTCAGATAACGAAGTATGGCTTTAAGTAAGGTTATGTGGATTACCTGAAATCGCAATCGGAATAACGGAATTTCAAGGGATCTTAATTGATAAGCAAGCGGAATTAGAACTGAAATGGTAACCGGATTTTCGGAGGAATTGAACTGAAGGGTTAACTAAGGTGCGATAAAAATAGTAACATTTTCTCAGAATGCAAATAATGTGACTATTTTTTTTTACCAACACAAATATGGTTCATTTTTTTCATAATTGAAATACCCCAATATGGTATTTATGTTATCTTCTGCCTGGCTGCCTTTTCCCATAGCACGCTTTGGCCTTTTTTCATGAACCGGTTAAAGCCCATGAACACCGATGCATTCATGAACAGGAAATAATAAGGAAGATACAGCGCCTTGACCCGTATATCGCGGTGGGCATAATACCAGCCTGTTGCCGCAAGCAGGTAAAACAGCACCTGAAGCCCGAAGAATATCCGGTAAAACAGAGGGGCGCCCGGGAGAGCGATGATCAGGGCATTTGCGATAAACAGGATCAGCAAACAAAGGGGACAAAGCGTCCACCGCAGAATGCGGTGCGAAATGAACTGGAAAGAAAGCACCGGATATTTGAACACATTAAAAAGGTCTTTCAATATCACCATGGCCTGGAATGCTCCTGCGCAGATCCTCACTTTTCTTTTTTCTTCCTCTTTCATCGAAGGCGAAGCGGTTTCCATGGCAAAAGCGTGCGGTTCATAGCGGATCACATATCCTTTCATGCAGATGGTCAGCGATTGCACGAAATCTTCGATGATGATATTTTCCTGCGTGCGTTCGAACAGGTCTTTGCGCACGGAGAACAGCTCTCCCGCGGCACCTACTACCGAATACAGTTCCGAATCCATTTTTTTCAGGAAGGATTCATATTTCCAATACAGGCCCTCGCCCACCCCTGCAGCCTGGTCGCTTTGGGAAGTAATTATTTTTTTCTCTCCGGCCACTCCGCCTACCAGGGGATCCCGGTAATGTTTAACGATCTCCCGGATGCAGCCGGCATTCAGCAGGGTATTGGCATCCGAAAAAATAACATAAGGCGCAGTGGCAAAACCGATGGCCCGGTTCATGGCAGCCACTTTGCCTTTCCGCTCGGGCTGGTGAAGCAGCCTGATCCGGTCAAAGCGTTTAATGATGGCCGTGGTATTGTCGGTGGAACCGTCGGTAATGAAAATGATCTCCAGCTTTTCGGGAGGATAGTCCAGGTCGAAGGTATTGCTGATCTTTTTTTCGATAAAATCCTCTTCATTAAAAGCAGCCACGATCAGGGTGGCCTGAGGCTCGAACCGGCCCTCATGGCCTTTTTCCTTTTTAGGCCGGAAAAGTTTTTTAAGCGTTACAATGAAGAACAGCAATATTCCATAGCCGATATAACTATATATGATGACGATAAAACTGAACCAGAAAAGGAATTTAAGCGCAGCCATTCACACGGATAAGTTTATACAATTTTTGATGGGCGCTAAGATAGGTTAGTTTAAAGAAATAAGCTTTTGCATTTCATGATATTTGGAAGAAATATGCCGCTTCATTAGCTTATAAATAACAATTTTTTTGCCTATTTTTTGTAACTTTGGAAAAAAGATAATATTTTGGAAACAAATGTAAAATACGTCCGTACATGAGGATTTTTTACATACTATCTATTATCCTATTATCAGCCGTTCAAGTAAAAAGCCAGTCGCACACTGTGCTTTCGCATGATCCGGATACGGTATCTATTAAGTTCTACCCAAACCCCGCCATCTCTACCATTACTTTCGATTTCCAGAAGGCAAACAACAAGTCCTATTCATTCCAGATCTTCAATTTCATCGGTAAAAAAGTATACGAAGCTGCTGCCGTCGACCAGAAGACCATCGTCAACCTTTCCGATTTTTTCCGCGGCATCTATATCTTCCAGTTGAGGGATGAGAACGGAAGGGTCGTTCAGTCGGGGAAGTTCCAGGTAGTGAAATAGTCGTGAGACGTGAATCGTTAGTCGTGAGTATGTGTAGTTTAACTTACGATTGACGATTCACGATTGACGATTCACGATTGACGCACTTCACAGCACCTGTACGATCATGAATTTCAGATACTGCGTACTTTCAATATTGTATATAATGGGATGATCGCTGGCCTGGGTTTGAAAACAAACCTGCCTCAGCTTTCTTTTTGCATCGGCAGCAGCCATTTGAATGATCTCCAGGAAAAGCGGCGGCGGCACCAGGTTGGTGCAGGAAGAAGTAACGAGAAATCCTCCTTTCCTAACGAGCTTCATTCCACGAAGATTGATCTCTTTATATCCGGTGATCGCTTTCTGGATGGTTTCCCTGCTTTTGGTGAATGCCGGAGGATCGAGCATCACCACATCATATTGCCTGCCTTCCCTGCTCCATGTTTTCAAGGCATCGAATGCATTGACCGCTTCAAACCGCACAATATGCTCCAGCCCGTTTAACTGCGCATTGCGTTCGGCCTGTGCAACGGCATTGGCGGATATGTCGAGGCCCAATACCGATCTGGCGCCATAATGCGCTGCATGGATCTCGAAGGTGCCGGTATAGGCAAAAGCGCCCAGCACTTCGGCATCTTTTACGATATGTGCAATGGCCCTGCGGTTATCGCGCTGGTCAAGGAAATAACCGGTCTTTTGCCCGTTTTCAATATCCACATGAAAGCGGAGGCCGTTTTCATTGATGATGATATTGGTATCGAAAGGGGCAGACAAGAATCCTTTTTGCTGCGGCAATCCTTCCAGCTCGCGAACGGGCACATCGTTGCGTTCATATATGCCTTTGGGATGGAAGATCGTTTCCAGCGCATTCACTATAGCAGGCTTCCAAAGGTCGATTCCCAGCGCCAGTGTCTGCAAAACAAAATGATCGTTGAACTTATCGATGATCAGCGCGGGAAGCTGATCCGCCTCTCCGAATACGAGCCGGCAGTTTTCGGTATAACCGATCTGCTGCCGGTATTGCCAGGCTTCGCGGATGCGGTTTAGAAAAAAATGTTCGCCGATGATCTCGTTCTTATCGCGCGTAAGCAGGCGAACCAGAATTTGAGAACGGGGATTGATATAGCCTTTGCCGATAAATTTTTTATCGTGTGTAAATACTTCCGCCATCTCACCGCCGGCAGCATCTCCGTCGATCTGACCCACTTCATTCGAAAAGATCCAGGGATGGCCTTGTTCCACCCGGCGGCTGATCTTTTTCTTCAGGTATACTTTCAGCATAGACCCGCAAAGGTAAGCTACCAGATATAAGTTCCTACCGATCCGGCGTCGAGCGAGCTGCTTACCGAATTCCCGTTGAACTGTATATTGAAAGCCTGTGTAGCCGTCCCGTCATTCAGCACGATAAGCACTTTTTTGCCC
>CAYYZJ010000030.1:0-10983 GCA_964475615.1 uncultured Flavitalea sp.
ATAAATATTCTCAAAGTGAACCGTGTGCCTGCTGGGAAATACTTTTATGTTGATGCCTTTTGTTTCCAGGTCGTTTACAAAATCCATTTCTTTTTTTCCGAGTGCCGTAACGAGCAGATAAGATAAATCCAGACAGGCAATGGCGCTGGAAAAATAAAGCGCTGTTCCTCCAGCCATCTTCACTTCCGATTGGGGAGTAACTACTTTATCCAGGGTGATATGTCCTATGCAGCAAATGTCATTCATGGCAATTCTGCGAATTTAGCCGATTGCGGGATCACGGCAAAATGAAGAAGGTTAATTTTTGAGCCCGGCCACCAGGTTAATGGTAAGGGCCACGACAAAGGTATTGAGGGCAAAGGAGATCAGTCCGTGAACCAATGCCAGCCTTCGTATTCTCCTCGAAGTAATATTCACATCCGATACCTGGAAGGTCATGCCGATCACGAAGGAAAAATAGGCGAAATCGAGATAATCGGGAGTTTTCTCTTCAGGAAAACCCAGTCCCCCGGCATGCTTGTTCTTATCCTGCGCATCATCACTATAATACATATACGCATAATGAAAGCAGAATGTAGTATGCACCATGATCCAGGAAAGCAGCATGCCTCCGATCGCTACCGGCAGATAAACCTCGATCGCCCTGGATGCTGTGCGCGATAAAACGAGCAGCAGGATGGTGAACAGGCTTGCAAAGGCAGACAGCAATACCAGCACAATCACAAACACCCTGCTCAGGTCTTCTTTCCTGGCCAGCTCCCTGATGCGGGTAGTGGTTCGGTTCAGGATGATATACCAGTTCAGGCTGATCAGCGAAAGGGCAAACACATCCCATACGATCATAACCAGCAGCAAAGGATGAAGATTGCTCCGCCGGAAAAGGAAAAAAAACAGGGCAGCTATGATCAGGCTGGCGAAAATACGATGCAGGGGATGCGTGCGAAGCAATAATTTTTCATTGGCATTTCCTAACGGGGTAACCATTGACGGATGATATTGATGTGAGCGTTAAGATAACCATTTTATCGATTTGCTTTTTTCGATGCTGATTGCCTCATCGCCTGTTTCGTAAATTTCCGGTATTGCATAACGTCAAAGCCATCTTCTATTCTTCCTGTTTCTAACCAATCGGTTTGCCGGTTCCGATACTTTTTTTCCGTTCCCGGCGTTTTATAAGCCGTCAGCCTGCGAATCCAAAAATCGAAGCTTTTGGTTCAAAAATCGAAGGTTCAGGTCGATTCATCGAAAAAATGAGGCTTTTGGAAATATATTGACCATTTTTGTACTGGTTTATCCAGGCATTAATTCAGAGACGATCATTAGTATAATTCCGAGCTTTAATCCGTAGTTTATCCTGTAGATTTTTTCCGTGCATCCTGACGAAAACCGTGCCCATGAAACTGAAATTCTACCCTTATCCCCTTGCAGGATTTACTGTGCTGCTGTTACAGTTATGCATGGTAATCACAGCCTTCGCCCAAAACTGCGGCGGGCTTACAGCCACCTATACTGCAACGGAATCCCGATGTACGGCTACCGGCGCCATCCAGATCAATGCCTCCGGCGGATCGGGGACCTATAATTATAAGGTAGACGGCCCTTCTTCGCTTTCCTATACTTCTTCCAGCCTCATCACCGGATTGCCTCCCGGCACCTATACCATAACCGTAAAAGACATTATTACCAATTGCACTTACCAGATCAGCCATGTGGTGATCTCAGGTTCGTATAATGACCCCCGTTATGGGTTAACCGAAACCGATGTAACCTGCTCCAACGGCAGCGACGGCGCCATATCCGTTACCGGCCTTCAGTACGGGCGCTCTCCATTTACCTTTACTATCGTTGCGCCTTCGGCAATGGGAGTGGGCTTGAGCAATTCAACGGGTACTTTTACCGGGCTGATCCCCGGGCAGTATTCCGTGCAGCTCAAGGATTCCTGCGGTGGTATACAAACCAGGACCATCAGCATACAGAATTATACCTGGTCTATCAGCGCTTATTCCGTTACGCAAAAGAACTGTACCATTTATCATGCCGTACTCAACCTTACCGACAGCAAGGGCAATACCAACAGCTCGGGCACTGCATTCAACGGATTTTTATATGGAATAGTGAACAGTGCGGGCGATACGAGCTGGTACAGCACCTATGCTTTCGATTTTGACCTGCTGCAAAGAAGAAAGCTCACGTTTGTGGTGAAAGACCGGTGCGGCCAGGTTCAATCCAAAGCTTGGTCTAATACAACCATACCCAATGTGGCAACGAACGTCACTATTTCCGCAAAGACCTGTTCCGGCTTTACGGCAACGGTAACCGGGCAGACCAATCTTACCAGTCCTCAATATTGTCTTTACGATAATTCCGGCAATGCGGTTCCTGGCCAGCCTTGCAACACTACCGGCGTATTCTCCAATATACCTTACGGATCGTATTGCATCAAGATCACCAACAGTTGTTACGATACGGTCATCAGCCGTTGCTTCAGCCAGGCGCGCGCAGTGCCGGCCATTACAGGCAATGTTACCCTTTCCAACTATACCTGTACAACGGTAACGGCTACGGTAACCGGCCAGCAGAACCTCACCAATCCGCAGTATTGCATTTATGATAATCTTGGCAATGCCGTTTCGGGCCAGCCCTGCAATACAACGGGCATATTCAGCAACCTGCCTTATGGCAGCTATACCATTAAGGTAACCGACGGTTGTACGGGAGATGTGTTCACGCTCAATTTTTCCGCTTCAAAAAGAACGAGATCGGTCGCCAACAATGTAACGACTAACGGTTATACCTGTACGACTTTTAACGCCAGCATCACCGGGCAGACCAATCTCACCAATCCGCAGTATTGCATTGTAGATGCTTCGGGCAACCCGATACCGGGCATTCCCTGCAACAACAACGGCATATTCAATAACCTGCCTTACGGATCTTATTGCATCAATATAACCGATGGCTGCGGCGATACCACCATCAAACGCTGTATGAATATCAGCAAACCGGCCATAAGAGGCGGTACTGCAAACATCAGCAATAAAACCTGTACGGGCTTTACGGTTACCATCAGCGGCCAGGCGAATGTATTCAACGGCCAGTATTGCCTGCAGGATCAGTCGGGCAATCCCGTTGCAGGCGTTCCCTGTAACAGCACCGGCGTATTCACGAATGTGCCTTATGGCTCTTATTGTGTAAAAACAACGGATGGCTGTACAGGCGCCGTGCTTTCCAACTGCTTTACCGTTACGGCTCCTGTTCCTGCCGTTGGGTCGGTGTCCATCAGCAACCAGACCTGCTCGGGCTTCAGGGCTACGTTAACCGGGCAGACCAATCTTACCAATCCCCAGTATTGCCTGTTCAATTCATTGGATGTGCAGATCGGTTCCTGCAATACCACGGGTGTATTCGATATTACCGGTTACGGATCATACTATATCAAAACAACGGATGGCTGTGCCGGCGCCGTGTTCAAAACGCCGTTCGCAGTAAGCAAACCCATTGCTTCGGTAGGAGCGAATGTGAACTTCAGCAACCAGAACTGTACTTCGTTCACGGCTTCCATCGTTGGCCAGACCAATCTCACCAATCCGCAATACTATCTTAAAAACAGCTCGGGAACCGTTATTGCCAGCAATACCACCGGCATATTCAATAATGTGGCCTATGGCTCTTATTGCATAGATGTTGTTCCTTCCTGTAACGATACAACGATCGAAAGATGCTTTACAGTGGCTGCCGATCCGACCACCATCAATGCAACGGCCAGCCCTTCCTGTACGCTCAATGCTTCCAATATAAACGTGCAGGTGCTTACCGGGTATGCGCCGTATACCGTAAATATTTATGACAGCGCCAATAACCTGGTCGGCACAGCCAGCTCTTCTTCCAATAATATCTCGATATCATCGTTGCCTACTTTGACGGCCGGTCAGCAATATCGTGTAGTGGTTACCGGTAGTTGCGGTACACCGGCAACGCAGGTCATAACGGCACAGGGAAGCGGCCTTACACATAACTATACCATTACGCCAAGATGCCCTTCCAGCAGTACGCAGAACGGATCGGGCGATCTGCTGATAGCAGCCAGCACCAACCTGGGTTCCATGAACCTGTCGATCACGCAAAAGAATTTCAGCGCCGTAAGCATCGGGTACTCTTTCCGTTCGGGAAATGATTTCACGTTCAGCAACCTGGATGCGGCAACTTATGTCATCACTTATTCTTTCACAGGATGTACTACGCTGGTCAATGATACGGTCACCATTCCTGTTTACAGCTTCCCTAACCTGGCCAAATCGGCCGCCTACCAGTGCGACAATAACAGCTTCAGTGTAGGCGCATCGGTAAGCGGGGGAGTAGGGCCGTTCACTTATGAGATCATCGGAAGCAATCCTTCCATGCCGGATATCACAACGGCCCCGCAAAGCAATCCCGTGTTCACTATTAATAACGGCGCTGAATATTCGCTGATCCGCCTGAGAACGATCGACGCCTGCGGGAATGCGGCGCTTAATGACGTGAGCATCCTTCCGCTGGCGAACCTGGTTGTTACTTCCAGCTCGGCCTGTTTGTTCACCAATACAACGCTGAAAACAGATACCATTCCCAACGCCACCTATACCTGGTATAAAAAGGTCGATGACGACGACAGTATTGTGGTGGGGACCAATTCACCGATATACAATATTCCGTTCATGATGCCTTCCGATACCGGAACTTATGTGTGCAAGGTTTCGGTGAATAGCGGATGTCTTACCGAGATATCCTATTTCCATCTCAAAGACGCGTGCAGCATAGTATTGCCGGGTAATGTTGTGTTAAAAGGAAACGCACAGGCCGATGGCGCTGCCCGCCTCAACTGGATTGCCCCGAACGATGCACAGACGAAAGAATATATCATAGAGCGCAGCTTTGCAACAAACGATCATTTTGAACCGGTGGGCGCTGTCGATTCCTATCAGTCACCCCTAACCGCTTCTTATTCGTATACGGATAACGGGCCGCAGCGCGGAACCAATTTCTACAGGCTCCGGATCATAGACCTGAGCGGCAAGACGGGATACAGCAATATCGTGGCGATTGAAACAGGCGCAAGCAGGATCTCGGTTTATCCCAACCCGGCGAAGGATGTGCTCAATATCGATATCAACGGGAGCGCCGATCAGCGTTATCGCTTGTTGCTGTACGATGCGGCGGGCAGGATCGTTCAGTCAGGTCTGCCTGTGCAGGTGCAGAATGGAAGCATCAGGTACCGGCGCGGAAGCAATATAACAACAGGATTCTATGTGCTGCAGGTAACCAATCTCAATACAGGAGAAGTCAATTCTTACAAAATAGCATTCGAATAATCCGTACGCTGTTCGAACAAAAAAGGCTGTCTGCTTAACGCGGAACAGCCTTTTGTTTTCAGCGGAAAGGGATCGGGCATTAATAGGGTAGTATTCTCGTGATCGTAACGCCATTGCTGCCTTCCCAAACTACTTTGAAATAATATGTGCCGGTGCCGGGGCAGGATGTGGCTTCGCCGTTCGCATCCAGTCCGTACGTGATGGTGGAAGTGTTGTCATTCCTCAGGATCACGTTCTGGCCGCTGGTGAGCCTGAAATCACAATCCTGGCGGATCACTTTAGGTTGTGTGATCATGGCCGTGAATGCGGTTCCGAAACGGTTGGTTCCCCATTCGGAAATGCCGTTGTTGGTGCCGTCGGAATGCGTGCCGGTAGTAGTGATCACGATGGCGTTATCGTAAGTGAACACACGCTGCTTGGCAATATGCCAGGTACGCTGGCTGCCATTGTCGAAAGTAATGCTGAGGTTGTCGGACGTGATGGTATGCGTGATGGTGCCGAGGCTGGCCAGATCGACCAGCAATCCGCCACTTACATTGGTGATGACCTTGGTGCCGTTCAGCACGATGCTTTTGTTATCGCGTACGCGGGTGATCTTGAGGTTCTTTATGGTGATGGTTACGGCTGCTCCTGCATTCTTCCAGTAAACGCCTGCAGGAATGGAAATTTCGACTACCCCTGTACGTGAGCGGTTGCCCCGGCAGTTGGTGCCGTTGTAAGTAATGGTCACTGTTCTCGGATCGGTATCAACGTTCACCGTTACCGTTGCATCGCAAATGAGATTGGTGATAGGGCCGTTGACCGTGGTGCTGTTATCGCCGTTAACGGTTGTTCCGCCGATAGCGGAAGTATTGACGGCATCGCCCGATAAGGAAGACTGGCTGTACAATACCGTATTCACATCATCTCTCATTGCATCGTCTTCGGCAGTAGCCTGGCTATCGTCGTCTGCTTGTGTTTCCTGCGTCTGCACATCTTCGGAATTATTTCCGGAGTGCGCATTGTTCTTGTTGCAGGCAAAGGCCAGCATGGCACCGGCGGCAAGAATAGTAAGGCGTGTTAGGATACTCTTTTTCATAAATTACGTTTTGTTTATCCTAAGATGTATTTTAACGTTTGGGGTTTAATGAAAAGTTATTTTTTTGAACGAATTAATATTGCGGTAATCAGCATGTATAAAATAATAAAGCCTGGATCTTCAACCAGGCTTTATCAATTCAATCGGTATTGATTACCTTCTCCAGTGACCGCGGATCCATATATCGCCATGACGCGTGCGGCGCCAGTGACCGGGAATCCATACCCATCCCGGATGCGGAGGAACGGCCCAGCGGCCTCCGACAAATACATAAGATCCGCCTCTCGGTTCCCATTCTTCTGTTATCCACACATGCCTCGGGCTCGGCGCTACAGGCCTTACTACTACGGGAACTGCAGGACGTACCTTAACGTATATTGATTGGGCGGAAGCGGAAAATGAAAACGCCATTACCAGCAATGAAAGAATGGCCATTTTCGAAAAGTGTTTTTTCATAATGAAAATGTTTTTCTCTAAGACCGGGTAACAAGAGCGGGGTTTAACTGTGGAGAAAAAAATAATACTTAAATTCGGGTAAGATGTTGCCCGTTCTGTCATACCAGGTTGCCGACAGTATCGACATCAAAACATTCAAATCTGTCTTCAAGGCCGAGATCTATCATGCTGATGCCGATGAGCTGTTTTATAAAACAGGGAACAATGCGTATATCTATGTATTCAAATATGGCGTGGTTTGTTTTCTGAACCACGATGAGATCAGCATCAGCAATTTCATCAAGCTCATCTCTCCGTATTGCAAAAATCTCACTACAGAAACGCTGAGCGAAGAATTCCAGATCGAGACAGGCGCAAAGGAAAATAAATTCGGATATAATACAATCGAGATCGTCAATGATGATGTGGACACGCTTCGGCTGATCATGCTGAATGTTTCGCAATCGGTTGCCCTGGATTATTTTTCCGACCAGACCAACAAGCTGCTCAGTGAAACGAATTATTACACGCAGATGCTGGAGCGGAAAGGGAAGATGGATATTTCGGGGAAGAACCTGAAAAAGCATATCGGCAGAACGCTTAACCTCAAGAACAGGATTTCAGAGAACCTCTATATTTTCGATTCCTTGCCGGAGACCTGGGACGATGAGAACCTGTATAAGTTAGATGCCGGCCTCAAACGCACCTTCGACCTGGAGGAAAGATTCAGAAACATCCAGGAAGGACTGGAGATCGTAAAAGAGAACCTCGAGCTATTCAAGGATTTCATGCAATACCGCAACAGCAACCTGCTGGAGTGGATCATCATCATCCTCATCTTTGTAGAAGTGCTGAATTTGATTGTAGATAAGCTGATAAAGTGGTGAGATGCGGGGTACGAGATGCGGGATGCGAGATACGGGATGCGAGATGCGGGATACGGGATGCGAGTATATATACAATGTTTTACCTGCATCTCGTATCCCGCATCCCACTTTAGCATTTCCTTTGCAATTTTTATCCCATCCCAGCGTTTCTCTATTGTTCCCCGCTTCAACTTTATCCATTCACTTCAATTGCAACTTATGGCTGCTTCAGATAATGGCCGTGACAATGGCATCTATACCTATGATTCTTTCAGCGGGAAAGCAAAGAAAAAAGATACGCATTTCCTGTGGTGGTGCGCAGGAGCGCATCAGCAGCTCCTGAACGAATATCCTTCCGAGCAAACCAAATACGCGGGGCTTGGAGGCGTGCTGCTGGCCACTTTCGCGCTGGCCTCGCTTGCCGCAGGATATGCCGTTTACAGCGTGTTCAACAACTGGACATGGGCTGTTGTATTTGCATTGGTATGGGGACTGGTCATTTTCAACTTCGACCGCTTCCTGGTTTCCACCATGCGCAAGTACGGCGTATCCACACGCAAACAGGTCTGGATGGCCGTGCCCAGGATCGTGCTGGCCCTGCTGATCGGCTTTACCATTGCCAGGCCGCTTGAGCTGAAGTTGTTCCAGAAAGAGATCGATGTTAAAGTAGCCGAGAACCGGCATAAAAAAATATTGCTGAACGACAGCCTGCTTCGGGCCGAGAACAGCACGCTATTGTCATCGGCAGAACAGGAGCGGAGCAGGCTTATTGCACGGAAATTATCACTGGAAGATACCCTGCATCGCCTGCAGCAGGCTTATGTTCAGGAAGCTGATGGCACGGGCGGCTCCATGCAAAGAGGAATAGAAAAGCTGACGAGGCTGAAACAGGAGGCTTATGTATCCGCATGGCAGCAGTCCGCGCCTGAATTGCAAAAGCTGGATCAGCAGATCGCTTATCAGGATAGCCTGCTCAACAATGCCAAAGCCGGTACGGAAGCCAGGCGCAGGCAATATGAAACCTCGCTGGCCGCAAGCACCGGATTTCTTGAACGCAACAAGGCATTGTCAGATTTGACAGAACAGGAAAGCAGCGTATTCTGGTGCGTGCTCCTGATCTCCCTGCTGATCATACTGATCGAAACCGGTCCCATTTTATCCAAGCTCATCATGAGCGCAGGCCCTTACGACCTTGCCCTTGCCAAAACCGAACTGCTGCAGATGGCTGCATCGGAAAATGAATTGCGGAGAGATAAATCGCTGCTTTTCGATAAGCTCGAAAATCTCTACAAAAAGAAAAAAGAATTGTCTGATGAAATGATAGAAAAGCTTGCCGGCCTTCAGAAAAAGCATATCGATGAAGAATTGGGAAGATGGGAGCGGGGCGAGCGCAATGGCGCCATACCCAAAGCTTCACTGGATGACATGATGAAGCGGATAAAAGATCAATATGATTACAAGGAAGAACATGTATTGTAGCGGCCGATATTGCGGAAGCGGACAAAACATTGTATCAAAACCGTACAGTATTTCTTTTCCTGAATAAGCAAATTGCTGGTTGCCACCTGAATAACAAGGTGGCATTTTTTTGGCTGCCGGTTCATAAACGACCGCTATGCTGAAAAATTATTTCCTCATCGCCATCAGAAGCTTATGGGCAAACAAGATCCTGTCTTTTATCAATATATCCGGGTTGAGCATCGGGCTTGCGTGTTGCATGCTTATTTTCCTATACACAAAGGATGAATTAAGCTATGACCGGTTTCATCGGAAGAAAGATCAGATTTATCGCATCACCGCGAGGATGGTCAATAACAAAACGCATAATGAATTATTCAAGACAGTAAAAACGGGGATGATGCATGGCCCCTCTTTTAAACAGAGCATTCCGGAAATAGAAGCGTTTGTACGCTTCAGCGGCGGGGAATATGTGATCAGGACAAATGATCAAACATTTAGCCAGCAGGTCAGATTTACAGACGACAACTTCTTTTCCGTTTTTTCTTTTCCGCTGATCAGCGGCGATCCCAAAAAGATATTGTCCGACCCGCACTCCATGGTGGTGACCGACGAAACGGCCAGAAAATATTTTGGCAACGCAGAAGCCGTTGGTAAAACGATAGAAGTAAAACTGAACGACAGGTTTGAGCCGTTTACCATTTCCGGGATTGCCAAACGGTCACCGCAGAACTCCACGATAAAATTCGACATACTGCTTCCTATGAAGATCCGGGAAAAGGTTAATCCCGATGATCACTGGCTTAATTTTAACATGAGCACTTTCGTGATACTGGATCCCAGAACTGATCCCGCTCTGGTGGTAAACAAGATGACCCGTGTGTTTCAGACAAAAGCGGCCGGCGAATTGAAAGAGGCGAGAGCGCAATTTAATTTCGACAATTCGATAGGCTGGGGATTACAGCCATTGCTGCAAATACATCTTAGCAAAGATTATTCGGCCCAGGATGAACTTGCTGATGCCAGCGATCCGGTATATTCTTATATCCTGACAGGCATTGCTGTTTTTATCATGCTCATTGCCTGCATTAATTTCATTAACCTCACCATTGCCCGTTCTTTGAAAAGAAGCAAGGAGGTCGGTATCCGTAAGGTGATCGGCGGCTGGCGTGCCCAACTGGCCTTTCAATTCCTGGGCGAATCATTCATTGCCTGTTTTATTGCCTTTGTATTCGCCATGGTATTGGCTACCGCCGCATTGCCGCTGTTCAATGAGCTGGCCAATAAACGGCTTAGCCTGTCTTATCTTTTCGATGCGCAGTTGGTTGCAGGCTTTATCGGTTTATTCCTGATCACAGGGTTTGCAGCGGGTTTTTATCCCGCCCTTGTGCTGTCCGGATTTCATCCGGTACAGATACTTTACCAGCGGATCAGGCTGGCAGGGAAAAACTATCTGGCAAAGACGCTCGTTGTTGTGCAATTTGCGCTTGCCGGACTACTCATCATCAGCACCATTTTCATCTATCAGCAGTTTCATTATCTCACCCATGAGGACCTGGGATACAACGATAAGAACCTGGTGGTGCTGAATGCAGATTGGGATTCCGGCAAGCCATTCGCAGACCGGTTTAAAGCGGCATTGGCCGGGAATGCATCCATCCAGGCGGTAGCCGCACACAATCGCGGAAGACAGGGTACCGCGGCCAGGATAGATGGAAAAGAGATACAGTTCGATTATGAGCACATCGACGATCAATACTTTCCTGCCCTGCAAATACCGATTGTGAAAGGACGGAAT
>CAYYZJ010000031.1:0-5252 GCA_964475615.1 uncultured Flavitalea sp.
GCTGCTGGCCAGGGCGCTGATCAAAAACCCGCCGCTGCTCATACTCGATGAGCCCTGCCAGGGCCTCGATGACAAGCAAACAAACAGATTCCGGAATATTATCGACAGCATTTGCAGCACTGGCCATACTACGCTCATCTATGTAAGCCATTACCGTGAAGAATTGCCATCCTGCATTGACCATTTTCTGCATCTCGAAAAAGGAGCTGTTATATAACGTTAATGCCCATACGAAGTACAGTGGAATATTTTCTACAACAGCTAAAATTTGTTAACACAGGAACGAAAATATTTCTTCTGAAAAAATTATGGCATAGTCCTTGTTTTCTCTGCATCATCCCCCGCTCCCAATGCGTAGTTTGGAAAGTGTTTTTGATTCTTTAGTTAATAACCTAAAAATTCAGTTGTATGAAATTCACTAAATCAGGTTTGGTGGCGCTGGGTATTGTCACCGCAAGCATATTTGCATTCCGTGCCGTTGACAATGGAACAGTAAAAGGAACAGTAAATCCTCCTGACGGAGCAACCCGGGCCTGGCTGCTTTCCTCTACCGACACACTCAGGACAGAGATCAATCAAGGTGCATTCGAGATCAAGGACGTTAAGCCCGGCACTTATCGTGTGATCATCGAAGCCAAGCCTCCGTATAAAAATATTGCTAAAGACGGGGTAACGGTAACCGATGGACAAACCAGCGATGTAGGAGAAATCAAACTTTCACAATAGCAGCAAGCAACAACCGTTAGCGATCCGATGAACGGCAACCGCCCAGTGCAACTGCGGCGGTTTTTGTTTTTTAGGAACCCATGATTATCACAATTAATTCATAATATATTGATTATCAATGTATAAATTGCTAATCTTAAAATTTTATTTTCTTTCCGGCGCTCCATTTCTATAAGTTCCAAAAACCGTAATTTTGCTTACGCTTCAGGTAGAAAATTCTAGGTAACTCCGCGAAGCCTTTTAAACCACACTTTCTATCCCATTAGTTCAAAACCTGCTGTTTTTTTATAATTGTTTAAATACGTGTTGTATGTATTCGTATGCATTGCTGGAAAAGAATTGTTATTATTTAGTTCAGGAAAAAGAACAGGATCCGATCAGTTTAATCAAGGTGAATCTTGAAACAGATCAATGCATGTATGTTTCCAAGTACGGTGATACCATTGAAATGGAATGGAAAAAGAAGTCCGATACCATTTTCGATATACTGGAATTATTGGGCGATGACAAAGTGAAGGACTGGGAATCCATCTATAACGATAACCAGGGAACTTATAATTATGAGGAAGATGAGGATTAACGGGCAATAGGCAATGGGCAATTGGCAATAAGGAAATATCATTTAACATTGCCCATTGCCAATTGCTTATTGCCTATTGCTAATTGTCTATTGCCAATTGCCAATTTCCCTCGCCGGCTGCCCGTGCCGCCAGAGCCCAAATGAAGTCAGCAATCCCGACAAGATCAGGCTTGAATAGTACACGAACAGGGTGGCGGGAAGCGTTTGCCTGCTGTCTTTTAAAGGATCAAGGTAATTGAAGACATAAGTAACGATCGATAATCCATAATTGAAGAGGAATCCGGCATAAACATAACCCATCGTATTTTCAAAAGGAGTATGCTCGATCTTGTGAAAATATTCCGCCATTCCCCATACGCCGAATACCAATCCCATTAAATTTCCAGGCCCGGTAATGATGGTGCTGGAAGTCATATTATGTCCTTTCCATAATACTGCCACCAGTTCAAACACGCTGAACAGGAGAAGCAGATAGAACAGCAGCCGTTTTTTTTGGCCGCTTGCTGCAAAATAAAAGATCAGCAACGCCAGCGGTGCATCCAGCAGATTATAGATCAGGATGAGCTGGAGCTGGATATCCTTGGTGATCTGTGAAGGCTTGAAAAAATCAGGCAGATTAAGCAATCCGTTCGCAAGCCAGTAAATGCCGATGAATAAAAAGGTCTTTACACCACCCAGTCTTTTCCGCCAGACCAACAGGAAAGGAATAAAGCAGATGAGTATGGTTATATTGGCTATATAAGGATTCAGTATGACAAAAAAATCGGGTTTCACGGATAAGTGTTTAAAAGGGTATAATGGTTTCCATCTATATATAGCGAATATCCAGGCTTTTTATTATTGGTAAAACTACGCGGTTTTATACGCAAAATACGGAATCGTGCAGCCGAAACTTTTCATGGCCCTGGTATAGCAAGTTATTCTATATTTTATCGTTATTTTTTATTAACAGCGGGTGCAAAACTAGCGAAAAGCCCTTCTGAAGCGGTTTCGCTATATTTGCCCGGCTTTGTGCAATCCTGAAACTATGGCAGAAACGAAACAAAATTTATTCGAGTATACTGAAGAATCGATCAGATCGCTCGACTGGAAAGAACATATCCGCCTTCGCCCAGGCATGTATATCGGCAAGTTGGGCGACGGCAGCAGTCCCGACGACGGCATTTATGTGCTGCTGAAAGAAGTCATCGACAATGCCATCGACGAACATACCATGGGCTATGGCAAGCAGATCGACATCAGCATTGAAGGAAAGGCGGTAACCGTACGCGATTACGGTCGCGGCATACCGCTGGGCAAAGTGGTGGATGTGGTAAGCAAGATCAATACCGGCGCCAAATACGACAGCAAGGCCTTCCAGAAATCCGTAGGTCTGAACGGCGTAGGCACCAAGGCCGTGAATGCATTGAGCGGTTATTTCAAAGTAAGCGCATTCCGGGATGGCAAAGAAAAAACCGCAGAGTTCAAAAAAGGCGACCTGCTGAAAGAAAGCCGGGAAATCAAAACAGCAGAGCCAAACGGCACGCTGGTTACTTTTATTCCGGATGAAACCGTCTTTAAGAACTTTCATTTCATTCCCGATTATCTCGATAACCAGTTCTGGAACTATTGTTATCTCAACGCCGGGCTGATCATCAATTTCAATGGTAAAAAATACGTTTCAAAAAACGGCCTCCTCGACCTGCTCCAGCGCCGCACCAATGAAGACGAGCTGCATTATCCCATCATCCATCTCAAGGGCGAGGATATCGAAGTGGCCATTTCACATAACAACGATTATGGCGAAGAGATCTTCAGCTTCGTGAACGGCCAGTTCACCACGCAGGGCGGAACCCACCACCAGGCCTTCCGCGAAGCGTTTGTAAAAGTGATCCGCGATTTTTATAAAAAAGATTATGATTCGGCCGATATACGCCAGAGTATTGTTGCCGCCATTGCGGTGAGGGTGATAGAGCCGGTATTCGAATCGCAGACCAAGACCAAGCTGGGCAGCCAGTATATTGCCGAAGGCGGGGCCAGTATGAAGAATTTTGTGTACGATTTCCTGGCCAAAGAGCTGGACAATTTCCTGCACAAGAATCCCAATACCGCAGAAGCCCTGAAAAAGCGCATCGAGCAAAGTGAAAAGGAAAGAAAAGAACTGGCCGGCATAAAAAAGCTGGCCAATGAAAGAGCGAAAAAAGCCAACCTGCATAACCGCAAGCTTCGCGACTGCCGCTTTCATTATAATGAAGATGCCGGCGGAAAGGAAAAAGAAGCCATACTGGAAAAGCAGAAAGAAAGCACCATCTTCATTACCGAAGGCGATTCGGCCAGCGGCTCCATTACCAAAGTGAGGAATGTGGAAACGCAGGCCGTGTTCAGTTTACGCGGCAAACCCCTGAACTGTTTCGGCCTTACTAAAAAAGTGGTATACGAGAATGAGGAGTTCAACTTGCTGCAGCATGCATTGAATGTGGAAGACGGCATTGAAGGATTACGCTATAACAATATCGTTATTGCCACGGATGCCGATGTGGACGGCATGCATATCCGTTTATTGCTGATGACCTTCTTCCTCCAGTTCTTCCCCGACCTCGTGAAGAACGGGCATGTCTATATCCTCGAAACGCCGCTGTTCCGCGTGCGCAACAAACAGGAAACCATTTATTGCTATGATGAAGGGGAGAAGCAGGCTGCGATAAAAAAGCTGGGAAGCAAGCCGGAGGTCACCCGCTTCAAAGGGCTTGGCGAAATTTCACCTGACGAATTTTCCCGTTTCATCGGCGCCGACATGCGCAAGCAGCCCGTGATCATCGAGCAGGGAGAGCATATCCAGCAATTGCTCGAATATTATATGGGCAAGAACACGCCGCAGCGGCAGGAATTTATTATTGATAACCTTAAAATCGAAATAGATCTGGTGGAGAACCCGCCGGTATCCAATTGAGTTGAATAATGATCCACATTGTTTTTAATGAAGCAGACCAGGCCGTTCTGGAAAAAGCCATCGCGCTCGATGAAAGCCTGCAAGGAGAACTGATACAGATCAGGGACGACTATGCCGTAGGCCCCTTGGAAAATATTTATTTGCCCGAAGGGATCGAAGCCCGCAAAGCATGGTGGAGAACAGTACTGGCAGGCGGCGATTACGACGGACTGGTTGACAAAGGAGTGGTCGATGACAATAAAACCGTCGAAAGCCTGATTGAAAAGCTGATGCAGGATCCGGAGGAAACCGTCTGGATCTGGGCCGCGCAGAACAAGCATGATGTGAGCGGCTATTACTGGCTGATCGGCCGGCTCAAGGATTTCCAGGGAAGGATCATCATCCTTTATCTCAATAACCTGCCCTTCATCAGCGAAAAGGGAAATATTTTTTACCCGGTAAATCTGTTTACGATACCGGCAAAGGAATTCAGGAAAGCCAAAAAACTGGCCAGGCCCGTTACGCCCAGCGAGTTTGAAGTGGACAGCGACGAATGGCAGCGCCTCTGCAATGAAGGAAAAGGCGTGCGCATGCTGGAAGGCGGAAAAAAACTCGTGCAGCACGGGTATGATTTTTATGATGATGAGCTGAAAAAGTTCATCAGCGGTGACTGGCAGCGGGCAGGCAAGCTCATTCATCATTTCCTGTCAAAAGCCAGCCATACTACCGGCGATGCCTACCTGCTCTGGAGGCTGAAGCAACTGGCGCTCTCCGGCGAAATAGAAGTGCAGGGAGAGCTGAGAGGCATGAAAGATTTTGAGGTAAAACTGAAAGCCGCGCAGCAGGCGGCGGTGAGTGAGTAAGTGAGTGTTTCTAAGTGTTGAGTGTTTATCAATTAATACTTCACAATGGCAAAAAATAAAAACTCTGATTTTCACCAAAACAACTCCGGCCTAACCGGCCAATACAAAACCTGGTTCCTCGATTACGCATCCTACGTAATCCTGTAAAGGGCTGTTCCCGCCGTGGAAGACGGAC